>JAYUBF010000284.1:0-11559 GCA_043741435.1 Myxococcales bacterium | reverse complement strand
GTGGTGTACTTCGACGGCAAGGATCACCGCACGAAGAAGAAGGTCGAAGAGCTGCTGCAGGCGAAGAACGTTCCGTTCCGCGTGCTCGACGTCGCCGACGATGAAGCCACGCGCTCTTTCGCCGTGACCGCGGCCAAGGCCGACGAGTTTCCGTTGGTCCTCATCGCCGGCACTGCCGTCGGTGGGCTGCACGAGCTCATGCAGATCGACGTGAACGGTCAGCTGCAGCGCATGGTCTTCGGCGCGTAACGCTTGTGGCTCTCGAAAAAAACCAGCACATGATCTTCGCCAGGCCCTGAGCACGAAAGCTTCAGCTGGCGAAGTAAGACTCGCGCAGCTGCTGCAGCTGACGTGGGAACACGGTGGAGTAATCGGGACGCTGACCGGGGTGCTCGATAGACCAGGCACCGATGCGGCTGATGATGTCGTGACGATGATCGTCGGGCTTGCCACTCACGCCGACGGTGCGCTCCACATCCGCCATCATCTCCACGTCCGGCTCCTCGAGACGAGCCGTGCCCGAATTGCGCAGCTTCTCCTTCTTCGTCCAGTGCGACACGTGGTTGATGTACTTCGCGAGCAGCTCCGCATAGGCCTTCTCGTCGACGAGCGCCATCCTGACCCACCTGGGTCTCTCAACGTGCCCGCTCGGGCAGGTCCACGCGCCGCTGTTGCGCGATAAGCGCCGATCTCAAGGCGCAGCGGCAGCTAGCGAAGGGGGCGCTCGAGAGCTTATGGGGGAAACTGGCGGCGTTGTTTGCAACGAAGGAACAAAAGGGCATCGCAATCGCACGTCACACTTCCATCTCATCACTGCGCGACGCGCCAATCGGGGTCAGGGTGCGAATCGTCGGGGTAGCCATGCGTTCGTATGCGGAGGTCCGCGCGGACTTCACGCTGCGGACGTGCCTCGCCCTCACCGGATCACTCTTGAGGCGTGCGCGCGCCTTCGTGGTGGCGGGAGGACGGCATCTAGGCCGCCTATGCAGCACGCGCGCGACGCTTCGCCGCCGTCACGCTGACTTGGAAGTCGAGCCCCAGCGCGACCGTTGCGCGCGCCAGCGTCGCCAGCGTCACGCCGGTGTTGTCGGGGTCGAGCAGGCGGTATACCTCGGTGCGGCTGGTCTCCATGCGCTTGGCGAGCTCGGCGCGCGTGATCTTCGCGACCTTCATCGCGTCGAGCAGCTCATCGACGAGGATGCTCTTCTTGGCGCGGAGTTGGACCTCTTCCTTGATCCCTCGCTCATCGAGGAACGAGTCGAAACTCGAGCCCTTGTGCTTACTCATCGCGATCCTCCCGCTTGCGCGCCTTGGCGAGCGTAAGCTCCGCCTTCGGCGTGGCCTGCGTTTTCTTCTGGAACCCATGGAGCAGCACCATCGCGCTCCGGGCGATATACAACAGCACCCGGAACTCCCGCTTGCCCGACGTCGAGCGCACCTCGTAGATGCCTTCGCCGAGCGCACCCACGAGCGGGCGCGAGACCGGCCAGCGCCACTGCGCCCGCAAGATCTCGTGCCCGATCTGTTTGCATGCGTCTTCGTCCAGTCCTCGGAGCCACTCGCGCACGGCTCCGTCCCATTCGCCGTCCGGAAGAAACGGCAGCCGAGCGTTGCCGGGCTCACGACTACAAGTGTACCGAAAAAGGTACGAGAGGCAAGTGACCTTCGAGGACAACACGGACGGCGTCGACCCGCCTTTCCCACTCGACTGATCGCCCCGCCCCCATCGTGGCTCGCCTCGGCGCGTCTGCCCGGCGTGGGCTCGTCTTCTACCGCACAGACCGTTTCGTACGTGCTTCCGCGCTGTGAAGCGCCAACGCCCTCGGCATTCACCATCGCTGGCCCCAAACTGTCAGGGCGCACGCATCGCGCCATGGAGCGCGATGTGAGTCCGGCCGATGGGCGTGCAATGGTGATCATCCCCTGATGGAGGCCATGTCCCAGGTCTGCTGCCGTGATTTTACGAAGGCACGTTCGGTGAGTTTCAGCCTGCACGTTTCTTGGGAGCGGAACCCCAGTTCGCAGAAGGCGACAGCCCACGATTGGCGTATTCCTTCAGAACGTAGTTGATCACCGACTGGTATGGCATGCCGATATCCACGGCTAGTGAGCGAAAATAGGCAATGACCGTCGGGTCGAGACGCATGGTAACGGCCGCTTTCGCGCGGCGCATGTACGTCGGCTCGGCCTTTGACAGCAATGAAAAGTCATATTCCTTCCTCATCGCTGAACTCCTCCAAACAAGTGGCTGCGTTCTTTTTTCGTGGCTTTGCGCGCCGAGATGATCCGAATTTCATTTCCGCTCGGATTTTCGCAGTGAACGACCAACAACAACCGTGAACGATCGCTGAACCCAGCCGCGATGTAGCGATCTTCGGACTCCGAGTGGTCTGGGTCGTGGAAGACGTCGAGGGGTACGTTGTGAAATATCGATGAAGCTTCGGCAAACGAGACCCCGTGCTTGGCCCGGTTCAAGCGGTCCTTGTCCGCATCCCAGACGAACGCCAGCGTCATACGTACATTGTACGCAATTTTCTGAGAGCGACAACCGCCGCCGCTTACTGGATCGCACGGCCAGAGCGTGCTGGCGATTTACGGCGATCGGAGGACTGAAATCACAACGGATTCGAGGCCAAGCTGGCGTCGAGCCTCCTTGGCGTCATCGAGAACCCCAGTGTCATTCGCGCCATCCTGACCCAGCTGGGCATGCTCAACGCGCCCACTCGGGCAGGTCCACGCGCCTCCATTGCCATGAGCCGTCTCGATGCCTTCGCACGCGAGACCTTCGAGGACAACACGGACGGCGTCTGCCCGGCGTGGGCTTTTCTTCTACCGCACAGACCGTTTCGTACGTGCTCCCGCGCTGTGAAGTCGCCAAGGCCCTCGGCGTTCACCAAAAGTTGGTTGTGAGACACGCCCTAATCCTCGGCGACCGCGCCGAGGCGTACGCGCAGCGCTTCTGCGACGGACCACGCTTGCGCGGGGCAACCGCGAGGGCGATGGGGCGCGTCGCCGTCGAACACCTCGGCCAGCTGGCCGAGGCCCGGGCCCGTGAGGTGGTCGACGAGACCTTCGAGGATGTTGCTCGGCACGCGCCGGCGCACGCGCTGGCAGGCGTCGGCATAGATGCCGATGAGGAAGGCCCACACGGTGCCTTCGTGGTACGCGCCGTCGCGCGATCGCGGATCGCCGGTCATCTGGCCGCGATAACCGGGCCCGCGCTCGCGCGAGCGAAGCCCGACGGGCGTGAGCAGCTCGCGCTCGACGGCAGCGAGCGCGCGGCCGGCGCGATCGGGATCGACGAGAGGGGTCACGAGGCCCAGGGCGTAGAGCTGGTTCGGTCGCAGCGTGTAGTCGCGCATCGGGCCATCGATCACGTCGTAGAGATGACCGCGTGACTCGCACCAGAAGCGCGCGGCGAACGAGCTGCGCGCCCAGGCGGCGCGTTCGGCCAGCTCACCAGCGAAGGCGCGATCGTCGGCCTGGAACAAGCGCGCGCCGGCCTCGAGCACGCCGACCCACAGCGCCTGCACCTCGACGGGCTTGCCCGCGCGGGGCGTGACGACCCAGCCGTCTACCTTCGCGTCCATCCATGTGAGCTGCTGACCGGGATCGGCTGCGTGCACGAGCCCATCGTCGTCCACGTGGATGCCGTGCTGCGTGCCCGCGAGGTAGCCTTCGATCACCCGGCGCACGGCCGAGCGCAACCGTGCCGCGTCGGCAGCTGCGACGTCGCCCTTGGCCGTGAGCAGGTGGCGGCCGCAGCGCAGCGCGTACCACAGCGACGCATCGACCGCGTTGTAGGTGCTCCCGCCGCCTTCCGGAAATCGATTGGGGATCATGCCGGCCAGGAGGAACGGCTCCCACGACAGCAACAGCTCACGCTCGAGCGCGGGACCGAACGCGAGCCCGAGGCCGCGCGCAGAGATGAAGGTGTCGCGACCCCAGTCGGTGAACCACGGGTAGCCCGCGATCACGGTGGTGCGCTCCGCAGGGCCCTTCACGACGAACGCGCGCGCCGCGCTCGCGAGCCGGGCGGCGATCGGATCTTTGCGCAAGGCCGGGACCACCGCCTCGCTGCGACGGGCCCGCTCGGCCTCGAACAGGAGTGGCACTTGCGCCGCAGGCGTGGCCGGAGCGCCGACGAGCTCGAACACCAGGAAGGCCGGGCCGCGGCTCAGATCGAAGCGCAGCTCACCCGGGCAGAACAGATCTTCTTCGAAGTCCAGGCCACGCTCTCGCTCCGTCGGGTACTGAAATCGTCGATACCAATCGGGCGCCGCGGTGAACGTTCCGTTGTGGCTGATCCGCACGCCGGGCACGGCACCCGGATAGGGCGTGTACTCGACGGCATCGGTCGAGGCCTTCGCAGTGCGCACGAGCGCCACGTTTTCCTGGTGGAGCGCATGGGAGTCGCGCCCCGAGCAGAGCGGCCGCACGATGAGCGTGGCGGGTCCGTCGCCGCTGGCCGTAAAGCGCATGATCGTGCGCGACGCATCGCGCGTCTGCGCGAGCTCTCGTACGATCGTCCGAGACCCCACCGCATACTCGGAGCGCGGCCACGGCGAGAGCGAGAAGCGCGCGAGCCGCTTGATGCCGTCGGGATGGAGCGCCCCCGGATAGTGGTGCGAGTCGAGTGCCACCGAGCCCTGTCCGTCGACGAAGGTCTCGCCGAGGGCGTTCACCAGCATCATGCGACCGAGCGGGGGTTGCGCAGCGACGCACAAGAGACCGTGGTAGCGGCGCGCACGCGGACCTCCGGCCGTGCCCATCGCGTAGCCCCCGTGGCCGTCGGTCTCGAGCCACTCGAAGCCGCCCGAAGCATCAGGGATGCGGAGTGCCGGCGGCTCGAGGGAGAGTGGTGGGAGCCCGGCCTCGCTGCTCACGTGGGCTCGCTTCGCGCCATGCGCAACGTGAGACCTCCGAGGATCAGCACCGCGAGCCCGAGCACGACCCACACGAGGGTGCGCTCGCGTGCCCCACCGCTGCGCAGGCGCGACGCGCTGGAGAAGGCAGGGTTGTCGGTCAGGGGCGCGGCGACGATCTCGGCCGCATCGAGCTGCGCGATGTAGCCGCGCAGAGATTGCAGCTCATAGCTCACCGGCGCTTCTTCCGGATCACCGCTCATCAGGCGATAGCGACCGGGCAGCGCAGCGAGATAGAGCGCGGCCGTGGGCACGCGGCCGCGGGCGGATGACAGCGTGAGAGGTGCGTCGCCACCGTCGGTGATGGAGAGGCTGAGGCCCACCACGTGCAGCTTGCTCAGCGCGACGACGACAGGCTCCTTGTTGCCGAACGCACGTGCGAAGCGCTCCGCCGGCAATGGCGTCTCGCGGCCGGCGAGATCTTTGGTGATGATGACGATCCTGCGATCGAAGAAGCCTTCCTGGACGTCGAACGAAATCTCGCTCAAGGGCAGGGGAGACGCCGGCAGATCGAGATCGTAGCGCGTGCTGCCGTCCTTGCTCGAGCCGCGGCGAACGCCGATCTCGGCGATCGCCGGGTCCACCTCGCGGTCGATGACGTACGGCCACTGTCGGCCCTTGTCGTCGACCACGCGGAGATCGCCGAGGTCGACACGAGCCGCGGCGAGATCCGCTGGCGTGAGCACGTACCGCGACAGCCCGTCGGTGGAGGCCACCACCTCGAGATTGCGCACGCGTGCGTAGTGCGAGGGATCGACCACCGCACCAGCGTGCGCGACGCCGGCGAGCGCGGGTGTGGGATCGAAGTCGGGGTTCTTGCCGATCGCGCCCAGCGTGGGGTGATGGAGACCTTGGCGCTCGCGCAGGCGTGCCGCGATCTCCGCGCGAACCCCATCGGTACCGTCGGTGGTGGGCACTGCGGTGGGCAACAGCGATTGCAGGTCGTAGCGAGGCGCTTCGGCGCGGCCACCGCCGAACAACACGCTCACGGTGCCGACGCTCTGTTGATCGAAGATGAGGATGGGCTTGCGCAGGAGGCCGCGGACCGTGAGCTCGGCGAGCGCAGGGCTATCGCCATCATCGACCACCAGCTCGAGCTTACGGCTGCGCGGAACCCCGAGCGGAATGTCCACCTGATCGACGGTCACGTTGGCGCCGCCCACCGGGAGCGACACGCGGAGAGCGCGACCTTCGCCGACGAGACGCCGTTGGTCACTCCCGTTGCCGTCGTAGATGCCCACCACGCGATCGAACACCGCGGTGTGGGTGCCGAGGCGAATCGCGGTGGGCAGGATGCCACTTGGTCGGTCGATGAGTAGGTGGGTGCCTTGTCGATCGTGCCAGCGCTGCGTGATCGCGAGGGGCGCCTCGAGGTTCTCACTGCCGCGAAGGGTCTGCCCTCGCTCGAGCCGGAGCCTCGGCGCCGGCTGCGGCCCTTGCCCTTGCATGAGCACCACGATGCGACCGACGTGCGCCACCGTCGGGAGCGGCACGCGAAGCTGCTCACCCGGGCCGTTCGGTAACCGATACACCGTGCGATCCTTCACGTGCAGCGGCGTGTGCTCCGGGGTCTCGAGCGTGAGATCAATGCGCTCGATGAAGCGCACGTCGTCGAGCTCGAAGACCAGCTCCCCGCCTTCCCAGCGCGGCGTGTTCTTGAGCTCGAGCTCGACGCAGTGCGTGGGCGCCTCCCCGACCGGCGGCGTCGGCGAGCAGCTGAGGTTGCTGCGATCGACGCGGATGTGGCTCGGCTTCACGTCCACCTTCTCGAGGAGCTTCCAGTCCTCGGGCCCGGTGCTGTCGATGAGGTAGGGCACCTCGCGGCCATCGCTCCACAGCCGCAAGTCGGAGAGCCCCGGCCGGCACGCCTCGATGAGCGCGACGGGCAAGGCGATCGACTGCAGGCCGGGCTCCGTGATCGCGAGCGGCGCACGCTGCGAGAACAGCTGCGGCAGCTGCAGCCGCGGCTCTTCGGCGAGCGCGCTCGAGGACAACAGGCCGACCACCACGAAGGTGGAGAAACGAGAGGCGCTCATGCTGGTGTCTCCGACGCGGCGGGCGCGTCACTCTTGCGGAACACGAAGTGCTGGTAGGCGAGTGACACCCCGATGAGCGAGATGGCGAGGCCGAGCAGCGAGACCACGCGATAGAGGTCCTTCAGCTCGCCGAGGTCGTACAGGAAGACCTTGCCGATGGTCACGAGCATCACCGCGAGGCTGACCCAACGCAGGCCACTCGACTTGCGCCACACGCCGAGGGACAACAAGACGACTGCGTAGAGCGCCCACGCGATGGAGGTGGTGAGGTCACGGGCTGGGCGACGTGCGTAGTCGAGCGTGAGCGAATCGCCGGTGCCGAACCAATCGGCGATGGCGAGGTTGATCCACGCGAACAACAGCGCGATCACCACCAAGCCCATGAACATGGACAGGATCGGGCTCGGCGGTCGAGCGCCCGGGCGCTGGTAGAACGACTGCTCCCATCGCCGGAGGCGCGAGACCTCGAGGCCTTCGAGGATGCGCGAGCCGACGAGGAGCGCGATGGCCGGAACCCAGTAGGTGTAGAGCACCCAGTTGAGGATCGGGATGCTGCCGCGATTCGCGTACAGCAACACCGATGGGTTCGCGACGAGGCGCACGCCAACGGCCACGGTGAGGCCGAAGGCGAAGTACTTGAGACCCGCGTGATCGAGGCGCTTCCACAGCGCGAGCACGGCCGCAGCCTCGAGCGCGTAGGCGATGGTGATCCACTGACGATCCAGTTCGACGGGGATTGCGATGGAGAGCATGCCGAGCGCCGCGGCCGCGATCCACACCAGCGCGCTGCGACGCGCGCGATGGCTGGGCGCAAAGCCTCCACGCACCGACGGGATGGTGGTGAGACTGATCGCTGCGAACACCAGCGGCACCGCGCCCTGTCCGATGACGCCGAAGTGATCGCGATAGAGCTTGAGCGTGAGCGGCAACCAAGCGAAGCCCGCGAGCGCAGCTACGTAGAACACCGACCGTCCGCGGAGGCGCGGCCACGCAAAGAACGGCGCGCGGGTGAAGAGCACCACGCCGAGAACGCAGTCGGCGAGCACCACCACCGGCACGCGCTCCGGTGCATGCAAGAGCTGAAAGCCGCAGGCGTAGTGCACCGCCACCACGGGGATGAGCGCAGCGAACATCCAACGACCGTCGCTGCGCAGCACCACCGCGAGCGCGATGAGCAGCGCCCACGCGAGGCTGCTACCGAACACGAAGCCAGCGGGCTCGGCCATCGCGCGCGACCAGAAGGCTTGGCCGAGCAAGGTGATGGCGCCGAGGAGGATGGCACCCTCGGCAGCACGATCGCCGAGGTGCGAGCGACGGCGACCGAACCAGAAGGCGTAGGCGATCATGCACAGGAACAACAACAGCTCGACGAGCTGGTAGGCCGACGTGGAGCCGAAGGCCTTCGCATCGCCGTGTACCGTGGCGAGCAGCTCGAGGGCAGCGCCGAGGAACGCGGGCGCGATCGCGGCGAGGACGGCCGCGTGATCGTCGCGAGCGAGCGTCAGCACCATGGCGCTCAACACCACGAGGCCCGTCTCGAAGGCCCACGGCTCGTGCAGGTTGCCGCCCAGCGATGCGGCGAGGAGCACGATGAAGAGGCCACCCGGATAGAGCGCCGAGGCGATCTGCAGCGGGCGGCCTGGCGGACGACGCCACGCGACGATGACCGCGGGCAACGACAGCAGGACGAGGCAGAGGATGGTCTCCCACGCGCGCGGCGTGGACAGGTGCACCTTGCCGAGCCATACGGCGACAACGGCGAGCGTGCCGGCGGCCGTGGCGGTGGGGAGGAAGTCGAGGCGATTGCCTTGCTCGTCGGGCGGCATGTTGGCCGCGATGTAGAACGCGGCGATCTGCAGCAGCGTGAGCAGGAGCGCGATCGGGTACAGGTGATAGCCGAAACCAGCATCTACTGCGAAGTACAGCGCGAAGCCGTGCGGCAAGATCACCGCGGTGGCCTGCGTCACGAGCAGCATGCGGGTGGCAGGTTCCTTCCGTGCGGCGCGCGCGCCCGACGCGAGGAACAACACGGCGAAGAGGCCGACGGCACCGAGCGCGATCGCGAGCTGCCCGGCCTCCATCTTCTTGCCGATCCACAACGCCTCGATGGCGAGCGTGCCCGCGAGCGCGAACAAGGCGAGACCGGGCCAGCGACGGCGATACGCGACCACCAGGAAGCCGATGTCCAGCATCAGCAGATAGCCGAAGAGGCCGAAGGGACGGTTCGCCCCCGTCGAGAGCACGAGCGGTGTGAGGAAGCCGCCGGCGAGGCCCAGCGCCGCGATGAACAGCGAATCGAAGCGGACCGCGAACAACGCGGTCACCGCGGTGACGAGCGCCATGAGCGCGAACGCCAGCTCCATCGGGATGAGCTGATAGAGCGAGCGCGCGGCGAAGAACGCGGCGTAGAGGACCACCGCGCCACCGCCCGCGAGCGCATTCGAAGCCCCACCGTATTTGCGCAGTCGCGTGGAGCCGACGAGGCAGCCCATGCCGGCGAGCGTGCCGAGCACCACGCGCAGCGCGGGCGAGATCAGGCCACGCTGCACCGAGTACTGGAAGAACAGCAGCCCCGCGAGCGCGAGCACGATGCCACCCAGCGCCGCGGCGCCGCGGACCCCGAGCCATTGCTCCCAGTCGATCGGTGGCTTCGCTGGCTTGGGTGGGGGCTGCTCGATGACCGGGGGCACCGGCTGCGGATCCACCGGCTCGGTCTTCGACTCTTCCGGCCCGGGCTCGGGCTGTGGCTCGGCTGCGGGCACGGCCAGGCCCGCTTCGAGACGCGCGTCTTGCGCGAGCGCGTCGAGTGCTGCGAGCGCAGTGGCCTCAGGTGCCGGCGGCTCCGGCGGCGGCGCGGCCCGCAGGGTGGCGAGCTCCGTGTGCAATCGCGCGTTCTGCTGCGTGAGAGCATCGAGGCGATCGGCCAGCGCGCGCAGGTGCTCATCCAGTTCGACGATGCGCCGCGTGCGAGCCATCGCAACGATGGGGAGCACGAACGGCACGATGAGCGCACCGACGGCGAGGAGAATCCAAAAGCCTTCCACGGGGCATGGACCGTACCACGAAAAACCCCGATTCTTCGTCGCCCACGGAGGCTTGCCAAACGAGCTCCGCCAGCAGCGATGCCTTCTTCCGGCCGCGGTGATGCGAGTTCGAAGTTCACGCGAGAGCGCAGCTATCGGGCTTCACACCGAAGAAGCGTTGTGCGGCGGTGGTGCCCCCCTCTGCCTACAAGAGTGAGAGAGTTGCCGGGTCCGATATTACTGAGCGCGGCGGACGGGAACGGCGCGAGAGGGTGCGTGCTGGGGGCTCGGGTAGTCTGGTCCCGGCAAGAGATGCAGATCATTTGGGCTACACTCAGCGGTCAGGATCGTACCGTCGGTGCGTTGGAAAGTCGGCTGTCAGCGTTGGATGCACGCCGGGATCCCGCCCCCGTCGACGCATACCAATCCCGTAGGGCACGCCGCGTGTGCACAAGACAGCTGACAGTAACCAGCACCGGAGTCGCTGTGCACATGACACTGGCTTTCGTTCGAGCAATTCGCGCGAGAGCCATCTAAGACACTACAAGGCATCGTGCACACTTGGTACTGTTCCGACGTTGCGCCGCCGACGTCGATTGTTCGACAGCTGCCCTCTCCGCAGCTCCCATCGACTCGACAGGGAAATCCGAGGGACCCGGCCCTCGAGCCCGCAGCGACGTCCGGCAAGTCGCCCGCATCTTCGACGAGGGGCGCGAGGCCCTGCGATCGACACGCGCCGATCAGCAGCGCCACGACGAAGAGCGAGACAAGTGCGAATCCATCCCCGCGTGTCATCTCGAGACCATACTCAAAACCCGCAGAGAGTTCCAACCGATTATCCCTGACCAAGGCGCTGACGAGCACCCTGAGAACAAACGTGCTCCTTCGCAAGCCAAAGTACGGCGGGCTCAAGAAGCCCTCATCAGTCGGACCTACGATTTCCACAGGCGTAGATCGAACTTGCAACCGTTTCCCCATTGGCCGAAGTCCCTGTCTGATGCCGTTCGGGCGGCCGTGCATGGATCACGCAGGGTTCCTCGGCGCAGCACCACGGCACGCGGCTTGCTCGAGCAGAGGCGCGGAGGCACCCATGCACAAGCGCATCATTGGTATTGTCCTTGGGTATTGTCCTTGGAACACTCACTCTTTCAGGCTCGATTGCGCTGGCGGTGGGGACACAAGACACCATGCGTTCCGCCAAACCGGGGACCCTTGCTTACGGTTTCAGGCGGCCGGTCCCCTACCGGAACCCGATGCAGGAGATCGGTGTGACCGCAGAGAGCATGAACGCGTGGGAGAAGCCGGGACCCAACCTGCACTACTTCGCAGCGATGATCAGGACGGTCCGCAATGGGCCGAACCGGGCGGTCGCAGCGCGATTCTCCGACCCGGAGCTCACTGCCATCATCGGCTACCGGACGCTCGACTACATCCCGATCAACGAGACCCTCCGCGGCAAGCGCGGCGCCGACGCCCTGCGGGACATGGCCTCGCATATCCAGTTCCTCAAGGCGTCGCTCGCGAAGCTGCCGGATCACGTCGGAACGGTGCACCGGATCGCGCACCTGTCCCTGC
>JAYUBF010000283.1:0-11579 GCA_043741435.1 Myxococcales bacterium | reverse complement strand
CGGGAAGCTTGCTACTGGATAGAGCTCTCTTTGAGGGCGCGCCTGCTCGCTCCCGAATCAGCTGCACTTCTGGATGAAGGACATCAGCTCGCAGCGATTCTGAGCGCATCCGCGAAGACCGCTAGGCAACGCGCAACACCCACCGGCGCGTAACGCCGAACCATTGCCCGTTGCCGGTTGCCGGTCGCCTGTCGCCTGTCGCCTGATTCCTCTCCGTCCGAAGATGTGATGAATCATGAGACGGCGACGGCGACGGCAGTTATCTGCAGAGCTTCGTCAGCATGGCGACACAGCGAGCGAGTAACTCCGCAGCTTTATGGTGCTCCGGCTCGGTCATGACCGATAGCAGGGCGAGTGCATCGACCACGGCGGCGCACGCCAGCTCGCGGATGAGTGGCGGCGACAACAAGAACGTGGCCCCGAGCTGCCGTAGCAAGGCCGCGAGGCAACGACCGGGCCACTCTTGGCGTTGGTCGGTCGGCTGGAGCAACACCGGCAGCAACACCCAGCCGTCGACTGAGAACGAGCTAGCCCGCCAGCTTACGCTCGCCCGACGGTCCGACGATGATGACGCCACCATCGACGGTGTCCAGACGATCTTGGTCGCCATGACCGAACGACACGGTGGTCTCGTCACCTGGCGGCCCCACCACGGGAACGCCGTCGATGCGGCCCTTCTTGCCGACGAGCGCGACACGCTGTCGGGCCACGAAGCGCCCATTCGAGATGGGGAAGCGGGGCTCGAGCGCCTCGGCGCCGAACAGCATGGCCACGTCGTCGGCCGACAAGCGCACGAAGCGAGGGGCGTGAGGTTTTCGCGACACGGTGACGTCGAACATAGGTCCCCATCCGGGCCGCCGTCAATCGCCGCCATACGGTCGACAAATGCTAGCCTCGGCGTCGTGCTCGGGTACCGGAGATTCGCGACGGTTGCCATGTGGTGGGCCTGCGTGCTCTCGGCCTCCCTCACGGTAGAGGCGGCGAAGCCCGAGCCGGACACCAAGATGGACGGCCTCACGCGCGCCGAGGTGTTACTCGACGCCGCGCAGCTCAGCGGCGACGCCACGGAGCGCTTTCGCCTGGCCGATGAGGCGGCGGCGTTGTGTCGGGTCGCCGCCAAGGAACGCCCGCGGGAGGCGGAGCCGGTGCTGAAGCTGGTCCGCGCGCTGACGATCGGGGATCCGCAGCACCCGGAGGCGTGTCGGCCCGGACGGTGCGAGGCCGCGCTCGAGCTGCTCCAGAAGCTCGGCAAGGCGGACGGGCTCGCGATGCAGGCGTCGCGCATCGCTTCGGAGCAGGGCATCGTGCTCTCGCGCCTGCAGCGCCACGCAGAGGCCCTGGCGGCGTACGAGCGCGCGATGCCACTCGTGGACGCCTCCCGTCGCCCCAACTTCATCGACGAGCGCCCAGCCTCGGTGCTGCTGTGGGGAAACTCGGCGGAGACCGCCATGGCGCTCGGTCGCCTCGACGACGCGATTCGTCGCTTCGAGATCGCGCTCGACCGCGCAGTCTACGGCGAGAACGAGTGGCAGCTCGCGCTTTACGGCCTCGCGATCGCGCTCGATCGCGACGGGCAAGTCGAGCGCGCCCGCCGCACGATGGAGCGCGTGCTGGAGCGCGACCCGTCGCTGCAGCGCCTGCACGACGACGGGGTGTTCTTCGAGCCTCCGGGCGACGTCTTCTACTACGAAGGATTGGCGCACGAGACCGCGGGTGATCGCGCGCGCGCCGCCATCGCGTTCGACGAGTTCCTGAAGGCCCAGCCCGGGTCGCCGCACGCGGATCGTGCGCGCACGCACTTCGCGAGCCTCCGCAAGGGCGCCGCGGCCTCCGTCGTGACCGGCGTCGATGTCGGTATGCCGGTGAGCCTGCGCGGGGTGCGCGACCGTCGCGCGATGCGTGCTCGGATCCTGGGCCACGCCGACGAGCTGCGCATTTGCTACGAGCGCCACCTTCGCGTCGAGCCGAAGCAGGCCATCTCCCTCCAGCTCGCCGTCGAGATCGCGCCGAGCGGCTTCGTGGCTGGCCGCGCACAGGTGCTGTCCACCAGCGAGCCGGCCGTGGTCATGTCGCGCTGCGTGGAGCTCGCGGCGGCAGGATGGCGCTTCGAGCCGATGCCCGGCCAAGAGCCCGACGCAGCGATGGTGCCGATCACGCTCACGCCCTTCGAAAAGCGGGCTGCCGACCCAGCACGTTGAATGATGCAGTCGTCACCCCTATATTCCATACTACAGCCCGCTTGGAGCCGCATGAGGCCCGGGACGGAGGATCAACATGAGCAACACGCCACGTAAAGTCACCGTCCAGACCATCGCCGAGCTCGCGGGAAAGCTTCCCGCGGCGCAAGCTGCCGGCAAGGCGCGCAAGATCGCGATGGTCACCGCCTACGACGCGACGTTCGCGCGTCTCCTCGACGAAGCCGGCTGCGACATGCTCCTCGTCGGCGATTCGCTCGGCATGGTCGTCAAAGGCGAGACGAGCACGCTCTCCGTCACGATGGAGGAGATGATCTACCACTTGCGCGCCGTCGCCCGCGGCACCCGCCACGCGCAGATCGTCGGCGACATGCCGTTCATGTCGTACCAGGGCTCCATCGAAGAGGGCATCCGCAATGCGGGCCGCCTCGTGAAAGACGGCGGCGCCGAGGCTGTCAAGCTCGAGGGCGGTGCGCAGCACGCGGAGCTGGTGCGTCGTCTCGTCGCCACCGGCATCCCCGTCGTTGGGCATCTGGGCCTGACGCCGCAGAGCGTTCACCAGATGGGGGGCTACAAGGTGCAAGGCCGCGGCGAGCAGGCCGCTCAGAAAATCCTCGTCGACGCGCGCGCGCTCGACGAAGCCGGCTGTTACGCGATCGTGCTCGAGGGCATCCCGTCGACGCTCGCGGCCGAGATCACGAGCAGGGTCAGCGCAGCCACCATCGGGATCGGCGCGGGCCCGGATTGTGACGGCCAGGTGCTCGTGTCCTACGACCTGCTCGGCATGAACGACGAGTTCCGGCCCAAGTTCGTGAAGCGCTACGAACAGCTCGGCGTCCGCATCCGGACCGCGGTTGAGGCGTACATCCACGAGGTGCGCGACGGCAGCTTTCCCGATGCCGAGCACAGCTTCGGGGAGCAAGCCAAGCCGAACGCCAGCGAAGCGACGCCCTACGGAGCCCCGGCGGCGCGCACGGTACAGGTAGCGCCCGACGGTGGCGCCGAGGCGGACGCCATCGCGGCTGGCTGTATTCCGCTGCCGATTCGTCCCGCACAAAAGCGCTGATGCGCAGCGCCACCACGCCCGCGGAGATGGCGGCGCTCGCGGAGGCCGCGCGTCGTGAGGGAAAGCGCATCGCGCTGGTGCCGACGATGGGCGCTCTCCACGCAGGGCATGCGTCGCTGCTCGATGCGGCCCGCGCGCGTGCCGACGTGGTGGTGCTCTCCGTGTTCGTCAACCCGCTGCAGTTCGGGCCGAAGGAAGATCTGTCGCGCTACCCGCGCACGCCGGACGCGGACGCGGCGCTCGCCGAGAAGGCCGGAGCCGGCGTCCTGTACGCTCCGACGGTGGAAGCGATGTATCCGCCCGGCCATCAGACCACCGTCACCGTCTCCGAGCTGGAGCAGGGCATGTGCGGGGCGACCCGGCCCGGGCACTTCCGCGGCGTGGCCACCGTGGTGCTCAAGCTCTTCGCGGCCACGCGCCCGCACGTCGCGTTCTTCGGCCAGAAGGACTACCAGCAGCTGCAGGTGATCCGTCGAATGGTGTGCGATCTCGACCTCGGCGTGGAGGTCGTGGGCATGCCCATCGTGCGGGAGCCCGACGGGCTCGCCATGTCGTCGCGCAACGTCTACCTGTCGCCGCCCCAGCGCGTACGCGCGCTCGATCTCGGCCGCGCGCTACGAGTGGCCGATGAGGCCTTTGCGTCCGGCGAGCGCGACGCGACCGCGTTGCTCGCTACGGCCCACGCCGCGCTCGACGACGGCATCTCAAGCGGTGAGCTGGCGCTCGAGTACCTCGACCTGCGCGATGCCGAGTCTCTTCGGGACGTGAAGCGGGTGGAGCAGCCCGCCGTGCTCGCGATCGCGGCCCGCGTGGGCAGCACCCGGCTCATCGACAATGTGCTCCTGCGCTGACAACGCTCTACGTGGCCGGTGAGGAGCGCGGCGACGGGGGCTTGGCACCAGAGCGCTTCAGCAGCCGGACGACCTGCGTCTTCCGCTGTAGCACCGCGAGCTGCAGCGCCGTATTGCCGTCGTTGTTTTCGGCGTCGAGTTCGCACCCGGCGGGAGGAGGTGCTTCGTCGCTTGAAGGCAACCCGCATGAGCCGCGACCATGAGCGGGGTCCAACCCTTTTTATCGGTGATCTTCGGCTCGGCGTCGTGGTTGACGAGAAGGTTCGTCGTCGCACCATTCACGTCGAGCTCGATCACTTCCGCAAGACCCGCAGTTCCGTCCCGATTCTTGAGATTTGGGTCGAATCCGTTTTCGATCAGATGGGTCAACACGCGTAGCAGAGATGTGGGTGACATCCGCTTCGCGAACACTTCGTACGCCGCGTAGCCGAGGACGGTCGAATTGTTGTCGCTACGCAACCTGAAATTGACATCCGCACCGTCGTCAATCGCGCGTTGCATCGCTTCGACGTCTCGATCCGCGGCCGCAACGATCAACTGGTCGCCCAATCGACTCTTGCTTGGCTTCGCCACGACTTCATCCTCCCGTTCGGAGTTTTATGCTACGGGCGCTGGTCGCGTGTCTTCCGTGTGCGGAGCCAACGCCCGGCCCAGGCAAGCGTCGTTCGCCTGGTGTACGTTCCGCGGGTGAAGCGCCTCCTCCACCTGCTCCGCAACGAGCTCATCACCGGCGCGGTCCTGCTGGCACCCATCGTCGGCACGCTGTGGCTCGTCTTCTGGGTCGTGCGTTCGATCGATGGCCTGTTTCCGAACGAGCTGCGTCCACGCGTCTTCGGCTTCCCGCTGCCGGGGGTGGGCATCGTCGCGGTGCTGGTGCTCGCGTTCGCGGTCGGCGTCTTCGCGCACAACTTCATCGGGCGTCGTCTCGTCGATTGGGTCGACCGCGCGTTCCAGCGCGTGCCGCTCTTCGGTGGCACCTACGGGCTCATCAAGCAGGTGTTCGAATCGGTGTTCTCGCAAGGTGCCGAGAGCTTCCAGAAGGCCGTGCTCGTCGAGTATCCGCGCCCCGGATCGTGGGCGATCGCGTTCGTCACCTCGTCGGCGGTGGCGCCCGGGGTGCCGGTCCCGCCGGGCACCGACCTCGTGAGCGTGTTCGTCCCGACGACGCCGAACCCCACGTCGGGGTTCTACCTCATGGTCGATCGTTCCATCGTGCACGAGCTCGACATGCCGGTCGCTGATGCGTTCAAGCTCGTGGTCACGATGGGCATCGCGAAGGAGCCGGAGCTCTTGACCACCACGGCCAAGCTGTCGCGCGCGTCGCTGAAGAACCTCGTCGAGTAGGCGCTACGCGGCCGGATCGCTCGTACCACTGCGAAGGTACGCGGTGGGTCGCAGCCTGTTCACACCCACCACGTTGCCGCGCGCGCTCGAACGTCTCGCGTGTCGTGCAGGCCGATCTGATTCGCCCGCGGGCGAGGTCGCTTTCGTGGCGCTGGGCCCCCTTACCGACGACGAGGTCGATGCCGTCGTACGGAAGGTCGCTCGTCGCACGCTCGCGCTCATGGAGCGCGCCGATGAATCCCCAACAAGCGCAGCCGAGGGCTCTACCGATCCGTATGCGTGCGCCCTGCTACGCCGCCTGACACGGCCGCTCGTTTTTGACCTGATTCGGAGAAAAGCAAGACGAGAACTCGCTGACCTTCAACCAGCACTTGACGGGACATCAACCTTTTGCTGATCGGCGCTGTGCTCTTGCTGCTACTCGTGGCCTTTTTTCTAGGCGGCGGAGTTCAGCTTCGAGGAGGCTTGCGCTCAGGGTGCTTGTTCTCAGACATGACAGGCCTCCGACGGGTCAGCCGCGACGAGACCGCAGCCGATGGGCGCGCAGCGGGCGGGCTAGGCAGCCGCAGCGGCGATCAGGTCGGTGAGTCCCTGGCGATCCGAGAAGGGGATGACGTCAGAGACATCCTTCAGCCGCAGTAGGTCATCTTCTCGGTAGACGTCGACGCGATCATCGAACACGGTGAGGTGCTGCCGCTGATCGTCACTGAGGTCATGCCAGCGGCGGAAGATCTCGTTCGCGGTCCCGTGCGCCGCGGAGGCGCTCCCCGACGACAGCGACAGGATGCCTGATTCGACTCGTGGTCCCTTCACCAGGAAGTCGACGCGCACGAGCTTGCCGTACTTGCCGACGAGTTCCTTGTTCGGCTCGTATGGGAAATCGCTGTCGACGAAAAATTCTTCGAGGTCCTCCGAGAAGAACGTCTGCAGCGAGCTGCGCTTCGTGTAGCTCAGGTCGGCCACACGGACACACGCCTGTCCGAGAGCGATGACACCGTCCACGATGCGGTCGAGCTGTGGCAGGGTGCGCTCCAGGGCACCACCGTTCTGCTCGACGTCATAGAGGCGCAGCGCATCTTCAAGAAAGCGACGGCGCTTCGGGGACAGCCATGGCTTCACGTGCACGTCGAGGAGCCAAGCGTGCGTCTGGCCGAGGTCGCTCAGGCGGTCAGGTGCGAGAAGCGGCGACGTCGAATCGTTCACGAGAAACACGTCGACCGACGAGCCGTCCGGATAGAAGAAGCCAGTCTGGATGCGTACGTGACCCCGTCGCGGGATGACGTCGATCTCCCGGATGATGGAGTGCCCCTCTGCCAGCCGTCGAATCTGTTGATGATCGATCACGATCGATCATCCTCATCTGGCGCATCGAAGTTGCCTGTGTGCGCGATCTGGGCGAGCGCGCAGAACTCGGCAAAGACCTCGCGCACCGATCGGCCGCTCAGATCTTGCCGAGACTGGACTCCGTCGCGAAGGTTTCGATCTGGGCAACGCTCCGTCAGAAGAGCGTGCTTGTGAGAACGACCGGCGTCACCATGCACCGTGCCGTCTACATCGAGCCGACAGATCGGCCCGACCCCTCGAACATGGACGTTGAAGGTCTTGGAGCCCACCTCAGGGTTGTAGGTGATGTTCAGGATCAGGTCGACCCCGTTCGCGTTGTGGATCTCGAGGTCCTCAGCGACGAGCGCGGGGGCGGTCGCCTTCGGCCTCGTGAAGCGCACGTCTGCCCGGATCGCCTTCGCGGTCACGTCCCGGATCGCCTCGAAGTCCGTTCGGTTCACGTAGATAGGCTACAACGAGGCGAGCAATGCTTGAAAATTACTTGGTGTCTTGTTGGCGCGATGCCGCCCGTCGGAGCCAAGACCTGGATGTGCCCGACGCTATCTCGAGGCTGGGGCGTCCGATTCCTTGGCCGGGCCGATCTCGAAAACGCGGTTGAATCGCTTATCCGCTATCCTCGTCGTTTAGCGAGGATTCGCCCCTCGGGGTATGCGAAGAGCCGCTGATGGACCTCACCGCCCATTGAACCCAAGACGTAGCCGTCAGGGCGCACGGCGGCGCTGGCTGACCGTCGCTACGCCGCGCGCTTCGCGATGTGGTCGAGCTTGCCGGTCAGGCCCTGCTGATAGAAGCGGCGCAGCTCGGCCAGCATGTCGTCGGCGGCGCGACGGCGCACGAAGCGTGACTCGAGCTGCGCGCAGTACTCGTTGGCCGCGTCGTTGGCGAGGACATAGCGCGAGCGCTCCTCGGAGGAAAGGTCCGGCAGGAACCGCACCGCCTTGAAGAGGCGCTTGCGGAGATCGGGCGGAGGCGTGCCGGTCTGGTCCCAACAGACGAGCAGGGCAACCACGTACTTGTCGACCTCGGCCTGCAGCTCGAGCTCGACGGCAGAGACTTTGCGTTCGGCGCGAGCGCGAGTCGCGAGGTACACGAAGTGCGAGACACCCTCGAGCGCGAGCAGGAAGTCGGGCAAGTTGTCGTCATCGAGGCGCGCGCGCGGATCGCGCTGCGCCAGTCGGGCCAAAGAAGACCTGTCGACGAAGAGCCCGACCGCCAGCCCGGCCTCGTCCTCGCGCAGGAACAGCTGCTCACCTGGCGACCGGTCGGGCCCGATCGCCTGACGTCCCTCGTCATCGATCAGGAAGTCCGCCACGTCGAGCTCGGTCGACACGCGGTACATGCCTTCGAGGCCGGCCTGAAGCGCGCGAAGGACGGGCGGCAACTAGTCTGGCTCGCCGTTGCGACGCGGAACGACGCCACTCTTGCGGAGGCGTCGCTCGGCCCAGTCGGAGCCCGTCTTGAGCCACCGCTCGTACAGCTGCACCACGCCGGTCGGGGTGCCGAGCGACGTGGTTTGCGACACCTCCGCGAGGACCTCGACGTAGTCGCTGAAGTGATGCCCCAGCTCGTCGTACACACCACCGACGCTCGCGTGCCGGCGTTCGTAGGTGCGCGCGAGCTGACCGTAGGCGGAGCCACCGAGCGAGATGTAGTAATCGACGTCGACCAGGCGACGCGACAACGACTCGGCGAAGAAGCCCGACATGTAGAGCGAGGTGTCGCCGACATCGCGGAGAGCGCGGATGCGTTCCTCGGGCGCTGCGACCTGCGCGCTCGCGAGCTTCATGCCGAGCGGCTCGTCGTTCGGTGCCACCGTGCTGAACGCGGCCAACAGATTCACGAGGTATGCGGCGACGCCTTCGTTGGCCGAGACGCCTTGGTTGCGGAGCGCGCGGTTCAGCGCGTCGTGGAAGAACTCGTTGAGGGAAGCGAGGGCTACGATTTCCATCCGGGGCAACTCCTCCTGCGCTTCTTAGGATTCGACTCTTTTATTGTGGCCTTTAGACCCCCTAGGTTGTCAATTTCACGTGGGTCTCTATCGCCCTCCGGAGTGCACAAAACCCATTTCTGCGCGCTGGGTCGAGGCGGGCCGAAAGAGCTTGCGCCCAGATATCAAGTGATTACTATCCGGCCTCGTCAGCACTCGACCGCAGTGAGTGCTAACGACAAAATCGCCACAAGCCCCTTTCGAAATCGTCCGTCCGGAGGAAAAACCATGAAGGTACGTCCGCTGCAAGATCGGCTCGTCGTGAAGCGCATGGCCGAAGAAGAGAAGTCCAAGGGCGGGATCATCATTCCCGACAGCGCCAAGGAAAAGCCGGTCGAGGGTGAAGTCGTCTCCGTTGGCAGCGGCAAGGTGCTCGATGGCGGCAAGGTTCGCGCGCTCGACGTGAAGGCGGGCGACCGCGTTCTCTTCGGCAAGTACGCCGGCACCGAGATCAAGTTCAACGGGGAAGAGCACCTCATCCTCCGCGAGGACGAGATCCTCGGCATCGTCGAGAAGTAAGTCCTCACGTTCAATTGAGAGGCCGCGATGGTCTCTCCCTCAATAGGAGTTTTCCGCACATGGCTGCCAAAGACATTCTGTTCGACGAGGGCGCTCGCGCCCGCATCCTCACCGGCGTGAACACCCTCGCCGACGCGGTCAAGGTCACCCTCGGGCCGCGTGGTCGTAACGTCGTCATCGAGAAGAGCTGGGGCGCACCGACGGTCACCAAGGACGGCGTCACCGTCGCCAAGGAGATCGAGCTCGAGAACAGGTTCGAGAACATGGGCGCGCAGATGGTGAAGGAGGTCGCTTCCAAGACTTCCGACGTTGCCGGCGACGGCACCACCACCGCCACCGTGCTCGCCCAGGCGATCTTCCGCGAGGGCAGCAAGATGGTCGCCGCGGGTCACAACCCGATGGAGCTCAAGCGCGGCATCGACAAGGCCGTCGAGGTCGTCTTCGAGGAGCTCAAGAAGCAGAGCAAGGCGACGAAGGGCCAGAAGGAGATCGCCCAGGTCGGCACCATCTCCGCAAACGGCGACACCGCGATCGGCAACATGATCGCCGAGGCCATGGAGAAGGTCGGCAAGGAAGGCGTGATCACCGTCGAGGAAGCCAAGTCGATGGAGTCCACGCTCGACGTCGTCGAGGGCATGCAGTTCGATCGCGGCTACCTGTCTCCTTACTTTGTGACCGACTCCGAAAGGATGGAGGCCGTTCTCGAGGACGCCTACATCCTCATCCACGAGAAGAAGATCTCGTCGATGAAGGAGCTCCTCCCGGTCCTCGAGCAGGTCGCTCGCGCGGGCAAGCCGCTCGTCATCCTCGCGGAAGATGTCGACGGTGAGGCTCTCGCCACGCTCGTCGTCAACAAGCTGCGTGGCACGCTGCACGTCTGCGCCATCAAGGCGCCGGGCTTCGGCGATCGCCGCAAGGACATGATGAAGGACATCGCGGTCCTCACCGAGGGCCAGGCGGTCACCGAGGACCTCGGCCTCAAGCTCGAGAACCTCACGCTCAAGGATCTCGGCCGCGCCAAGCGCATAACCGTCGACAAGGACAACACCACGATCATCGACGGCGCTGGCAAGAAGCCAGCCATCGAGGCCCGCGTGAAGGAGATCCGCGCGCAGATCGAGAACACCAGCTCCGACTACGATCGCGAGACGCTCCAGGAGCGCCTCGCCAAGCTCGTAGGCGGCGTTGCCGTGATCAAGGTCGGCGCGGCCACCGAGACCGAGATGAAGGAGAAGAAGGCACGCGTCGAGGATGCTCTCCATGCTACTCGAGCCGCAGTGGAGGAGGGCATCGTCCCCGGCGGCGGCGTGGCGCTCATCCGCACGCTGGGCGCCCTCGAGAAGATCAAGCTCTCCGACGAGCAGCAGTTCGGCGCGAACATCGTACGCCGCGCCATCGAGGAGCCGCTTCGTCAGATCGCGGCCAACGGTGGTTACGAAGGCTCGATCGTGGTGAACAAGGTCAAAGAGGGCAAGGGCGCGTACGGCTGGAACGGCGCGACCAACGAGTACGAGGACCTCATCGAGGCCGGCGTCATCGACCCCACCAAGGTCGTTCGCACCGCGCTGCAGAACGCAGCCTCGGTGGCGGCGCTCATGCTCACGACCGAGGCGCTCGTCGCGGAGCGTCCGAAGGACGACGCTCCCGCCGCGCACGCGCACGGCGGTGGTGGCGGCATGGGTGGCATGGGTGGCATGGGCGGCATGGGCGGCATGGGCGGCATGGGCGGCATGGGCATGTAGCTCGCTCGGCGGCCGCAGCTCGGTAGCTACCGCAGTACGGAATCACCGACGGGGTCCGGCGAAAGTCGGACCCCGTGGTTTCGACTAATGATGAAGGACGCGGGATGGAGATTTATGTCGATGCTGGCGACGAGCACGTACTCGACGCGCCTGTCGGGACGCTGGCGCTCACGCACCATGTAGTGTTCGAGAAGTGCTTCGCCGAGATCGCGGCGCGGACCGGCATCGAGATCTCGCACTGGAGCACCGTGACGTTTTCCGGTGAGCAGCTGGACGCGCTCGCCGAGTCATTGGTCAAGCTCGAGGCCGAGTTGCGTGCTCAGCCCGTCAGCTGGATGGTGAGGGTGTTCGAAACCGGCGAGGCGACATGGCCTGAGTTCGCCGGCGTCGACGGCGCCACCGAGATTCCCTTGCGAAAGGCGCGGGAGGCCGCGGGGCGCTTCTTGCGCGCTCGCGGCTTGAGCTCGACGAGAGCGTTTGCTGCCTTGGTCGCGATCGGCGCCCCGCGGTAATAGACACGCCAGCTGGCGT
>JAYUBF010000282.1:0-11584 GCA_043741435.1 Myxococcales bacterium | reverse complement strand
GCGTCGAGCCCGCTCTCGCAAGCAGCGACCACAACTCTTGGACGATCTGGAGCGCCGCTACCGCCAGGCCATCCAGGTGTCTTAGCGGGTCGTTGTTTTTAATATGTGGTTGCTGGAGGTGAGTTGTTGCTGCTACTTGCAGAACGCGCGGCACACGTGCTCGGCCGGCTATTGGACGAACGTCCAACAACCGGACTGGCCTACGGGAAGGTGATCGACGCGCGGGGCCCGAGGTAGAGGAAGTTGGGTGCGCGTTCGAGCTCGGTCAGCAGCAGGTGGTAGCGAACCACGAAGCCGACCGACCACCGACGCGTGATGAGCCAGTCAGTGCCGAAGCCGAGCTCCACCGCGAGCGCATTGACCGACGGTAGGAGGGCAGCGTTGGGGCCGAAGCGCGCATCGCCACGCAGGCCGAGGGCGCCGATGCCGAGATCGAAGGAGGGCACGATGCGCAACACGTTGAGGGCGTACGTCACGCCGGCGAAGGCGCCGAAGCTGGACAGCGTGCCGCTTGCACCAATGGTGTCGCCACCGCTGGGCGAAGAGGCCACCAGGCCGTCGGCCGCGTGAAAGGCCACGAAGCCGCTGAGCCTCACCGCGAGCGAATCGGTCACGCCGTAAGAGAAGTCCATCCCGACGCCCCCGCCCGATGGCTGACGGCGGTCGACGAACGAGAGGGCGTAGAGGGGCTGCACGCCGAGCCGAAAGCGGAGCCGATCCGCGCGGGCATCACCGATGGCGGCGGCAACGACGAGTGCGAGCAGGAGAGCGGAGAGCCAGCGTGGCGCCATCGTCGGTGCGTTTCGTATCACGAGTGCTGCTACGGACAGGCGACGAACGACCACGAAATCTTCACACGGCCGGCTCATGTGGTCCTCACACCCCTGTATCGCACAAAAAAGTTGCGTGATACCGTGTCGGACCCATGCGTCCTCGACTCAACCCCCGTTGGCTCGCCTGTGCAGTCTCGTGTCTCGTCGGCTGGTGCGCTGCGCCGGCGTACGCGCAGGCTCCCCAGGACCGATCGTTCACCCCGCAGATGTTCCACCCGGCGCCGGGTGTGGATCTCTTCAACACCGTCGAGCCGGTACAACCGTTGCGGCACTTGCAGTGGGGCGTGGGGCTCAGCCTGAACTACGCACGCAAGCCGCTCTCGATCCTCACGTACGACGACAACACCGGCGGCACGCCGAGCACCAGCGCGGAGCGCTCGGGGCGCGCAGACATCGTTCGCAACATGCTCGGCGCAGAGCTCTGGGCCGCGCTCGGCCTCATCAATCGCTTGCAGCTCGCGCTTTCGCTGCCGATGACGCTGTGGCAGAACGGGCAGGACTTCGTCAGTCCCAATCCGCAGCCCGACGGCACGAACGTGAAGGGCGCGAGTGGCTATGCGTTCGGTGATCCGCGCATCCACATCAAGGTGCGCGCATACGGCAAGGAGCGCGGCTTCCAGGTCGGCCTCTCGCACTGGCTCGCCATTCCCCTCGGCAAGGACAGCGAGTTCGGCGGAGAGCACAACTTCACCGGGTTCCACGGCGAGGGGCGCTTGCTGCTCGGCTGGGACGCCGAGCGCTTCCACGTCGGTGCGTTCTTCGGCTTTCACTGGCGCGCGCATACGTCGCACTTCTTCTCGACCGATCTGGGTCAAGAGATCACCTACGGCGGCGCGGCCTCGATCGTCGCGATCAAGCGCTGGCTCACGGTCGTCGCCGAGCTCTACGGCTTCCACGACTTTTCGACCAACATCAACGCCGGCCCGCTCGAGATCGACGTATCGGCGAAGATCGGCGTGTATCCCGGCGTCACGCTCACCGCGGGCCTCGGCAACGGCCTCATCGCCGGCGTCGGCTCGCCGCAGCCGCGCGCGTTCCTCGGCGTCTCCTACATCCCGGATACCGTCGACCGCGACAAGGACGGCGTGCCCGACGCCCTCGACAAATGTCCCGACGTTCCCGAGGACAAGGACGGCTTCGAAGACAAGGACGGCTGCCCCGAGCCGGACAACGACGGCGACACGATCCTCGATCGCGAAGACAAGTGCCCCAACCAGAAGGAAGACTTCGACGACTTCGAGGACGCCGACGGTTGCCCCGATCCCGACAACGACAAGGACGGCATCCTCGACATCAACGACGCGTGTCCGAACGACAAGGAAGATGGTCTGCCGCCGCGCTTCGCCGACGGTTGCCCGCGCTCGAAGACCGATGCCGACGGCGACGGCGTCATGGACGACAAGGACAAGTGCCCGAACGATCCGGAAGACAAGGACGGCTTCGAGGACGAAGACGGTTGCCCTGATCCGGACAACGACAACGACGGCATCCCCGACGAGTTCGACCAGTGCCCGAACCAGCCCGAGGACATGGACAACTTCAAGGACGACGATGGTTGCCCTGATCCGGACAACGACAACGACGGCGTCCTCGACAAGGACGACAAGTGCCCGAACGAGCCGGAGACCATCAACGGGTACAAGGACGAGGATGGTTGCCCGGACAACGGCGCCTCGAAGGTGAAGGTGGAGCGCGGGCAGATCGTGATCCTCGAGAAGATCTTCTTCGACACGGCGAAGGCCCACATCCAGGCGAAGAGCTACAACCTGCTCGATCAGGTCGCGCAGACCATCAAGGGCCACGCCGACTTCCGCATCCGCATCGAAGGCCACACCGACGCGCAGGGCAAGGTCGACGCGAACCTGAAGCTCTCGCAGGACCGCGCCGACGCCGTGCGCTCATACCTCATCTCGCGCGGCATCTCCGCCGATCGACTCACCGCTGGAGGCTACGGATCGGCGCAGCCCATCGCGGACAACAAGACCGCGGGCGGCCGGGAAGCGAACCGGCGCGTCGAGTTCCACATCGTCGAAGCGCCGCCGAAGCCGAAGAGCGGCGGAACGGAGCCCACGCAGCCCGATGACGCGGACGGCAAGGAATAGGAACAAGGTAATGATGGTGATGTTCTCTCTGCGACTGGCAGGCGGCACGCTGGCGGTGGCGCTGGGAGCGCTCCTCGTTTTCGGCGCCGCAGGCTGCAAATCCGATCCGTACTGTCTCAACTGCAAGGTCAATGCGCTCGACGGTGGCAGCGATGGACCGGTGACGGAGCTCCCCGATCTCGCGGGCGTGGACCTCACGCAGCTGCCGGACCTCACGGGCTCGCCGTGCATCCCCTCCAACAATGGCAACGAGGTCTGCGACGGCATCGACAACGACTGCAATGGCTTCGTCGACGATGTGAGCGCGGCGCTGCTCGCGGTCGATCCGAACAACTGTGGGGCCTGCGGCAAGGCCTGCAACTTCACCGCGCAGAAGCAGTTCGGCGCGTGCGACGCCACGAACGGCCCGCCCACGTGCGTGCCGGCCGGCTGCCTCCCGGGCTTCACCGACGCCGACGGGGTGGCGGCGAACGGCTGCGAGTACGCCTGCAACCCGACGAACAGCGGCACCGAGATCTGCGACGGCAAGGACAACAATTGCAACAACCAGATCGACGAAGGCTTCGACCTCCAGAACGATCCGACGAACTGCGGCACGTGTGGCACCTCGTGCGCGCGGCCGAATACGCCCGGTCAGTGCGTGAGCGGCCTTTGCAAGATCACCAGCTGCAACGGCGGATTCAAGGACCTCGATACCAACCCGAGCAACGGCTGCGAGTACGCCTGTCCCGTGCAGCCGCCGGTAGCCGAGGTCTGCGACAACCAGGACAACGACTGCAACGGTATCAAGGACGACAGCCCCACCGACGTCGGCGGCACCTGCAGCAACTTCTGCGGTGCCGTCGCTGCGTGCGTGGCGAGCAACACGTGCTCGTTCCCGCGCTCGACCTGCACCAACGGCTGCTGCGGTATCTGCACGCCTGGCATGACGGTGTGTTCGGTCGGGAGTGCGGTGTGCCAAGCGGGCATGCGCCCAATGCTCGAGGTGTGCAACGGCGCGGACGACAATTGCGATGGCCAGATCGACGAGGGCTTCAATCTCCAGACCGACTCGCTCAACTGCGGCAGCTGCAACAATGCCTGCAACCTTCCACACGTGCTCACCTACAAGTGCGCGGCCGCGACGTGCGGCATCGCCCACAGCGGCACGGTCGGCACCACGGCGTACAAGCAGTCGGGCTGCCAGCCCGGCTTCTCCGATCTCGACAACCTTCCCGGGAACGGTTGCGAGCACACCTGCGAGGTGTACCCGAGCACCGTCGAGACCTGCGACGGCAAGGACAACAACTGCGACGGCGTGATCGACGAGACGACGATGACGGTGCCATCGAACTTCTGCCGTCAGACCTCCATCTGCTCGGGTGCCCAGCCGGTGTGCTGCGGCGCGAACGGCTGGCTCTGCGACTACAAATCGGTCAACGCCAACATCGAGATCCAGGAAGCGAGTCCGCGCAGCTGCAAGGCGGTCCCGAGCGGCACGACGCGCCTCGCCGGCACCTTGGTGTTCGCGGAGACCAAGTGCGACAACATCGACGGCGACTGCAAGGGCACGGCGGACGACTCCTTCATCCAAAAAGGCAAGCCGTGCACTGTCGGTGTTGGCCAGTGCGCGGGCACGGGCCTCTTCGCCTGCAATGGTGCGGGCACCGGCGTGCAATGCCCCGCTTTGGCGAACCCGGCTGCGGCTGCCGTCGAGGAGTGCGACGGCAAGGACAACAACTGCGACGGTCAGATCGACGAGCGCGTCGCCAACGCAGGCTTCCTCTCCGGCTACGTCGATCGCTTCGTGCGCGTCGGCGCGTTGCTGTGGGTGTACGAGTACGAGGCGAGCCGCATCGACGCGGCATCTGGCGCGCCCGGCACCTCGTCGGGGCAACGCGCCTGCTCGCGGCCCGGTGTGCAACCGTGGTCGAACATCACGCAGGCGCAGGCGGTCGCGGCTTGCAACGCGATCGTCCTGGCGAACGGAACCCCCGCGCGCCTGTGCACCGGCACCGAGTGGCAAATCGCGTGCGAAGGCCCCGGCGGACCGCAGACCAACAGCTACTCCTACTCGAGCACCCCGACGACCTGGGCGGCCAACATCTGTAACGATCTGAGCCGTGCCGGTGGGCCCGCGGTGTGGAACGCCGGCTTCGACAACGGTCAGGCGCGGAAGTGCTACACGAGCTGGATCGGCTCCTTCACCCAGCCCGAAGAGAAGCTGTTCGACATGTCGGGCAACTTGATGGAGTGGACCTCGACGTCGGTCACCATCGCCGGGAACCCGACGACGTACTACCGGGTTCGCGGCGGCGCCTACAACTCACCATCGGACGGCACGGCACCCGATGGAGATTCCTGCCAGTTCGACTTCAACATCCTCCCCACCGGATTCTCCAACTCCAACGTCGGCTTCCGTTGCTGCGCCGATAGCGCGCCATAGGCACACATGAACAACGCATTCAATCGGGTCTTGTTCGGGTGTCTCGTCGCTACCTCGACGCTGCTCACGGCCTCACTGGTGTCGGGACAGACGGTCATCAAGCCGCGCGTGATGCTGATGGTGGATACCTCGGGCTCGATGGCCGAAGACACCGTCAACACGAACGCGGTCGGCGGTGACGGTTCCATCTCGTACCAGGATTCTCAGGTGACCATCGGCGCGAACCAGTCGACGCCGAACTACTCACCTTACCCAGGCTATTCGTCGAGCAACACTTGCCCGCCCGCGGCCACCACGTTGCTCGGATTCACCAGCAAGATGGCTGCCGCGAAGCAGGCAGTGACGAACGTCATCAACGGCTCGGGTGACATTGACTGGGGCCTCATGCGCTACACGGGTGCGAGCGTGGCTTTTCCGACGTCGACGACGCGCAACAACCGCAGCATCAATCCCGATCCGGATATCTCGCCGAACCGCAATCCGATGCCGGTGATCTGCACCGCCGACAACCAGTGTCCGACCGGCCAGACCTGTAACAACGCCGTCGGTAACGCCACGCAGGGCCGTTGCACGAAGCAGCGTTGCACAACCGACGCGCAGTGCACGGCGAGCCCGGCTGCGGCGGGACAGACCTGCGATCTCGTCACCGGGCAGTGCACTTGCGCCAACCAGGGGCAATGCGGCGGCACCCTCTTGTGCGCGGCGGGCGAGTGTCGCGGTCAAGGCGGCGCGGCGTGCACGCTCAACACGCAGTGCGCCTCCAATAGCTGCGGCTCGAACGGCCTGTGCGCCTGCAGCGCTGACAACCAGTGTCTCAACGGGTGCAACACGCGCACCGGCGAGTGCCGCTGCAACAACGACAACCAGTGCCCTGGCGGCAGCACCTGCGACGACACCACGGACCAATGCGTGGTGGGCAGCGCCGCGCCGTGCAAGTCGGGCATCCGCATGGGGTCGAGCAATCAGTGTGGCTGCGCGTCGAACGCGCAATGCCCGGGTGGCAGCACGTGTGACGTGAGCTCCGGTCGCTGCAAGTGCACGGCGAACAACCAGTGCCGTTCCAACATTTGCCGCGTCGACACCGGCGAGTGCGCTTGCACCGCAAGTTCTCAGTGCTGGGGCGCGGCGACCTGCAACGGGGCGACCGGTGAGTGCGAGGCGAAGGCGAACAGCGACTGTCCGTCGGGTGCGCGCAACGGCACTGGCAACATCAACTGCACGTGCAACGGCACGACCGCGCAGTGCTTGAACGGCAAGACCTGCACCGGCGGTCTCTGCCAGTGCACGACCAGCGCGGACTGTCGCAACGGCGGCACCTGCACGGGCGGCACCTGCACCGACGCCTGCGCTACCGAGAACGATTGCGGCTTCAGCGAGTGGTGCATCAGCGGTCAGTGCGGCTACCCCAACACCCTCAGCTACACCACGGGCTACGGCGAGACCGACACTCGCGGCGGCACGGCATGTGGTCCGCACGCCGGCTTGCGCGTCAGCTACGGCGGGAACTGCGGCACCGGGATCAACGCCGGTGGCGTGTGCGCCACGCAGCAGTCGTGCTTCGCCGACGCGGGCTGCACCGGCGCTGGCAACGGCCAATGCGCGCTCATCGGCGCGGGCCCGGCGCGGAGCTGCACCTGCAGTGGTAACGCAAATTGTCCCGCGGACTACGCGTGCTCGGGGGGGCGCTGCGTCTACAACCTGGGCTGCCGAAGCGTCGGCGGCCAGATCCTCGTCGACCCCAGCGCCGCCGCCTATGCCGCGACACAGGTGTTGCCATATGCCGACGGGGTGGAGATCTTCACCGCGGGCGGGAATCCGGAGCTGCGCGCGAACGGCGCCACGCCGCTCGGCGGCTCGGCTCGCTCGGCGACCGCATGGTACGCCGGGATCCGCGACGCCACGGTCGGCTCGCCACTGTACGACCCGAAGCTGGCATGCCGTCCGTACATCCTCGTGCTCCTCACCGACGGTGTCGACACCTGCGACAACACCAACGGCGGCAACGCCGACGAGGGCGCCGTCGCCGGCTCCCAGGGGTTCGTGACGTCGACCGTCTCGGGCGCACGTGTCGCCAACCGGGTCGAGGTCATCGGCCTCTCCGTGAACGTGCCTGCAGATCAAACGCGCCTCAACAACATTGCGCAGGCCGGTTCATCTCGCACCACCGCGCGCTTCGCCAACAACCAGTCCGACCTCGAGGCCGCGCTCGCCGACATCGTGGCGTCATCGGTGCTCTTCGAGAGCTGCAACAACGCAGACGACAACTGCAACGGCCAGGTCGACGAAGGGCTGGGCGTCTTCGAGGATTGCATCCCGGGCTCTGCCTGCCTGGCCGGCACCTGCGACGCCGCGGGCCACTGCCCATGCAACGGCTCGCTCGCCAACCAATGCGACCCCACGTTCGTCTGCAACAAGATCGGCGCCGGTGGATCCTGCGTGCCGTCGTGCGATGTGGGTGTCGGCGCGTGCCTGAAGAGCGGCGTGCGCAAGTGCGGCGGGAACTGCTGCGTGAACGACGGCAACGTGGCGTGCGTCGCGCTCGTCGCTGGTGCGGGCACCACCGAAATCTGCAACAACCTCGACGACAACTGCAACGGACAGATCGACGAGGGCAATGTGTGCACCACCTGCCAACCCACCGTCGAGACCTGCAACGGCCTCGACGACGATTGCAACGGTGCCCTCGACAACAACCTGGTCGACGTCGGGTTGCCCTGTGGCAGCGACGAAGGGGAGTGCAGCGCGGGTACCACGGCTTGTCAGGCGCTCACCGGCACGTTCCCGAACACGACCGATCGCATCGTCTGCGCTGGTGCCCTCGGGCCGTTCACCGAGGTGTGCGATGGCAAGGACAACAACTGTGACGGTGTCATCGACGGCATGACCCAGGCTTGTTACACACCGGGCCTCGGCAGCATGACCCGCAACGTCGGCGTTTGCCGTGACGGTCAGCAGGCTTGCACCGCGGCGCTCGGGAGCGGCGTCCCGATGTGGGGCGCTTGCGCCGGGGAGATCACGCCCACCACCGAGATCTGCAACGGCCTCGATGACGACTGCAATGGCGTTCCCGACGACGTGACGGGCACCAACGTGAGCTGTTGTTCGAGCGGCACGTGCGGCGTGGGCATCTGCGTCGCCGGCAAGACCCAATGCTCCGGTGGCGTCATCTCGTGCGTCGGCGAGATCGGCCCGCAGCAAGAGATCTGCGACGGCCTCGACAACGACTGCAACGGCATGGTCGACGACGTTCCCGGCAAGGGCGCGGCCTGCACGCCGGGCGCCGGAAACTGCGGAGGTCACCTCGCGTGCAACACGAGCACGCACGCGCTCGACTGCATTCCCGATGCGCCGGCACCCGAGATCTGCAACGGTGTCGACGACGATTGCGACGGGTTCATCGATGAAGTGCCGGACGTCGGCAACAACGACACGCGCCTCGGCAAGGACTGCGATGCCCCGGTCGCGCCGGCCAACCTCCCGCCTTGCAAGGCGGGCACGTCGATCTGCGTGAACGGCCAGGTCGCCTGCGACGGCGCCGTGAAGCCCGACAGCAACGTGTGCGGCCAGCCTTCGCGCGACTGCCAGACCGCGGGCGTCTTCAACGGCAACTGCCCCGCGGGCTTCGAGTGCTACGACGGCACGTGCGCCTCGCCGTGCGGCGCTGGCGAGTTCCCTTGCCCTGGTGGGTTCGTGTGCCGCATGAACAGCGCGACCGGCAGCTCGCTGTGCGTGTCCGACGCGTGCACCAAGATCACCTGCCCGATGGGTCAGTTCTGTCAGCTCGACGATCAAGGCAACGCGGTCTGCAACGATCCCTGCAAGAACGTCGAGTGCCCGCAGGACTATCGCTGCAAGGAAGGCCTCTGCGTCGACGACTCGTGCCGCACGTTCGGTTGTGCCGAGGGTCAGGTCTGCCAAGGCACGAACTGCATCCCCGACCCGTGCTTCAACAAGATCTGCGATGTGGATCAATACTGTGCCCCCGATAGCGGCAACTGCGTTCGCGCCTGCGTCGGTCCGTGCCCCACCGGTGAGACCTGCGTCGACGGCGAGTGCAGTGGTGACCCGTGCGCCAGCAAGAAGTGCGCATCCGGTCAGGCCTGCTTCATCTCGCTCGGCATCGCGACCTGCGTGGTCGACCAGTGCAGCCTTTCCGGCTGCGACCCCGACTCCGTCTGCTGCGGTGGCAGCTGCGCCGTCGACCAGTGCAAGAACATCGGCTGCCCGGGTGGCTCGAAGTGCCAGGTGAACACGTCGTGCGCACCGTACTGCCAAGCCGACGAGCCCGAGCAGGTCGTCGGTGCTGGCGGTGGCGGCTTCGCCTGCGACGTCGGCGGCCTCGGCGTCGCGCGCGGCACGACAGGAGGCGGCGGGTGGATCGTGATCGTGGTGCTAGGGTTGTTCCTCGCGCGCCGCCAGAAGCTTCGGGGGCGCGAGGGGCAGGCTCAGTAGCTCGCATGCCTTAAGAGAGGCCGAGCTCGACTGCGAGTGCGTGTAGATCCTCTGGCCAGCTACTTGGCGCAGCCACCCATGGAGTGGTCCCGATCTCGCTCCAGATGGCCGTGCACAGCTCGTGATCCTTGGTGATCATCATCTCAGGCTCCTCGAGCTCGCGCAGGCGCTTGAGCCGACCGACCGTTCGCAGGAGCCTGACCCACTTCGGATAGACGGGATCAGTTGCATGGGCATCCGGAGTCGAAAACAGCTCCGGAACCCGGGCGAGAACGGCGGATTCCGTCCAGTCCGCTGAGCGCCCGACCTCCTTGGCGTGCAGCGCGACGGCGAGAACGTCTTGTCTCCGCATCTCCGGGAGCTTGGCAACGACATGCAGATTCTCTAACATGCCTCGAAGTGCCAGATGAACACCTCGTGCGCACCGTACTGCCAAGCCGACGAGCCCGAGCAGGTCGTCGGTGCCGGTGGCGGCGGCTTCGCCTGCGACATCGGCGGCCTCGGCGTCACGCGCGGTACGACCCACGGCGCGGAGTGGAGTGGATCGTGGTTCTAGTGGTCGGTCTGTTCCTCTCGCGCCGGCAAACGGTTCGGCGGCGCGAGGGGCGGACGACAGCACCAAGGGGCCTCGATCGCTGATGCTAGCCACTGTCGAGCGTTCGCGTCACTCGGCCGCGGCGCCATCCAACTTTGACCAGCCACAAGGTGGGAGCGGCGAGGAACGTGCATGAACCCCCTTGCACGGTCGAAGCAACGAAGCGGTCGACGAAGTCGGATGACACGAGCGGCACATGGTGACGGTGGTTGTGCCGCAGGTAGTGCATGACCGTGCGTACCTCGGTCGGCGTCCGCAGCGCACGCGCATGATACCGGTCGGCAATGACGCGCCCGGGCATGCCCATCATGCGGTTCATGCCCTTGGCGAGGCGGACGGTGAGCCCGCGCATCCCGCGGGACAGCGCCTCTTTCCCGTCGGCCTCGACGAGGAGATGGACGTGGTTGCCCTGCACCGACACCTGCACGACGCGTAGGCCGTCGCGGCGGACCCCCGCGAGGAGTGAACGCTCGATGACGCGCGCGCTGCGAGCACTGCGCAAGCTGTACGTGCGGCTCGTCATCCGCAGCGTGACGTGAAGCGGCTTTGTCTCGTCGAGATCAGGTCGCGCGCGATGCGGCAGCTCGGCTCGGGGAAGACAGCGTTTCCGGCCCGCGCCTTCGCGCTTTCCACCGTGCGTCGGTGGTTGCGGTAGCGCGAGTTGCTTGGATTTCGACCCCATCTTGATTAGGCTAATATGACAAAGGTGTCTCGAATGTCAACTCAAATTCTGTCGATCCACCGACGGTAGATATTGGCGATCAGTGCGCGAACAGGTTCGCCACGGTCTGCAATTCGCGGAGACCATGAGTCACACGCATCGCGGTGGTCTCGACGCAATGTCGCCGTGCAAAACCCTTGGTGTGACGTGGGGCGTGCACGGACGATCGCGGGGACTGCTCCGCCTTCGGCTGTGGACGGCCGCGCCACGCTAGGTGCACTTAAAGTCGCTGGGTGCGCACCCGACCACAGCCGAGCCCCCGCGATCTCACGCGGTCTGTGGAAATGGGAGAGGTTGATTTCTTTCAGACAGGGACTTCGGCCAGAGGGGGAAGCTGAGCTGAGGGCGAGGGCATTTGGGTGACGACGATCCGATCTGGCCAGCGAGCTGTTGACTTGGAGCGCCCGCCGTGATCAACGGTGGATGTGTACAAGCCGAAGAGTCTGGCGCTGATTC
>JAYUBF010000281.1:0-3633 GCA_043741435.1 Myxococcales bacterium | reverse complement strand
GTGCCGAGCGACCTCCGTGCCGCCGTCGACGAAGCGCACGACGGTGTCGCTGGCCACGAGCGTCAGCGTCTTGTTGGCCTGCGCCGGAGGGACGGAGTAGCGGTTGGTGTCGAAGCGCGCGAAGGCCGTCTTGTCGACGGCGACAGGCTGTACGAGGTCCGTCTCCGGGAGCGGATCGGGCAGCGCGAGCAGACGACTCTGCTCTTCGAGGAGCACCTCGTCGACGCGCCGCTGGGGCCAGCGGGGATGGGGACGCACGTTGGCGATCGTGGCGAAGAAGGCGAGGAGCTCGGCATTGCCTTGGTCGAGATCGCGAATCGTGCGCGCGGCGAAGAAGCGTTCCCGCAGGAAGCGGATCGCGCGCTCGACCTTGCCCTTCTGTTGGGGTTTTCGTACACCGCAGAGTCGAAGCGCCACGCAGAGCTGCCCGGAGAGCGCGAGCAGCTCGGGGTGGAAGCGCACCGCGTCTCCGTGGCGCTCGACCACGACGATCTTCGGGTTGTCAAAGAGCCACTGCCGCGTGACGCCGCAGAAGTAGAGGCAGGCGCGCACGAGCGAGCGCCGAAGCGAGCTGGCGGTGAGATCGATCACGAGCTCGGCCCACATCGCGCGCGAGTACGCCAGGACGATGACGAAGACCCAGAGCTGCCGGATGCAGCCCGCGACCAGGATCTTGCCGACATAGCCCCAGTCGATCTGGGCCTGCTCGGCGATGAGCGGCTCGGTGCGAAGGAAGACCTCGGTCTTCGGCTCCGGACGCACGAGCTGGACGTACCGCCTTACCGAGCGCACGCTCCCCTCGTAACCGCGCTCCACCAGCATGTCGCACAGGCGGGTGGAGCGCAGCCGGGGATACTGCTTCAGCGTCTCGGCGATGAAGGCCTCGTAGGTGAGCAGCGGCGCGGGCACCTTGATGGCGGCGACCACCGCCGCCGCGTCGAGGAGCGCGGGCTTGGACTTGGCGGCCTTGCCGAGGCCGAGCACGCGCTCGACGACGTCGTGGTGCTCGCCGAGCTGCGTCGCGATGGTGCCGATCTTCCAGTGCTCGGCGAAGTGCAGGCGGCGGATCTCCGCCTCCCTGGCTGCGTCGATCGTCATCGACCGAGCCCCCGACGAAGCCGATGCTCGCCGCGAAAGTTACCGAGGCCCGCGAGGCGCTGGCCGCGACGAGGCGGCTCGTCCATGAAAAGGGGCTGAACGACGTAGTGCAGCGTCGCGCGGGAGACGCCGAGGCCGTCGCACAAACCCAGCGCGAACAAGACCTCCTCGGACTCCGCAGAAACGACAGCACGGACCCTCTGGTCGTGCCAGAGCGCCATCGCCTCGCAGAGCATGGGCCCCGCGAACCGGTGCGCCGGCATCGAGACCGCTCGCAGCCGTGCCTTCATCACCTCGTCGGGGCCATGCGTCAGCAGGATCCGCGTCTCGCGCGCCGTGGCGGCGATCGTCATCACGAGCTCGTCCATCGATCGACTCCTGCGGGCCGGCGACGGGGACGTCGTCCATCGACGCCGGCGCACCGACCTGCAGGCACACGGTCGCGGACGAGGGCAACATCGCGGAACCCGTATCCATCACGCGGAGGCGGCGCCGACCGCGGTAGGCGCGCTGCTGATCACGGCGATCGAGGCGGCCCTCCGGGGACCGTCGATGCCGCAGATGGGCGGCACGACGAGCCCGTCGGCGCCCAACCTTGCGGCAGTCGTCGCCGCAGTAGACCTGCCCCCGGTCGCAGCGGCTGCAGACGAAGAAGAGCTGCTGGCAGATGCCGCAGCTGGCCTGCCGAAAGCTGTCGTGCACGAGTCCCCGAGCGAACGCGCCGGGAACTTGTCCTCGGTGGTCGGGGCGTGCGAGACAGGTCGAACATCGGCCTGCTGCCGAGCCCCGGAAGGCCCTGGATCTGACCCAGGGCCTTCATTTCTTCGGCGCGTTGCATGGGCGCGATTCCTACAGCTGCCCCTCGCGCTGGAGAACTTTTCGTCCGTACTTGCCCGCCGTCGACGCTACGACGCGAGGGGCAATAAGCTGCGGATCGGGGAGGCCATCAACACACCTCGGCCGTCCCCGACTTGAGCACCCGCTTGACCGTGCCGCGCGACACCTTGAGGGCCTTCGCGATCCGGCGGATGCCATGCCCTTTATCCCGCAGCTGCAAGATGGCGGTCCGCGTGTCTCGGTCCTGCATGGTCTTCCTCGATTCTGTTGTGCAGCGCGTCCCACGCCGCTTTGAGAGGTCCAATCGCACGGCGCACACGGGCGCTCGTCACCAATCGCGCGTCGACGACACGCTCTCGGGCAGTGCGCGGACGAGGGCCAGGCGCCGTGACACCCAGCTCGGACTACGGCCCAGCGCCACGCCGATCACCTCCAGCGTGGGGCCCTGTCCGTGCAGCTCGCGCACCAGCCACCCCTCCTCCACGCTCGAGCGGCGCCGGCTGGTCTCTTGCCGATGGCAGTAGACGAGAGCGTCGGCTTCGCTCAAGCCAAGAGCGATCGCGACCACGGTGTCCTGGCCCAGCCGCCCGAGGGCGCGGACGCGACGGTATCCGTCGAGGAGCACCGGCCGACGCTCGGCGTCGTGCACCACGATGACCGGGCTCGCCTGGCCGGCCTCCGCCATCGACGCCGTGAGCCGCCCCTCGGCGCCCAGGTCACGCACGCGAAGATGCGCGTAGGTCAGCTGCAGCGCACGGCACTCGAGGGTGATCGTGCCGGGCGTCGTTTCAGGCTCCGCATCGGGATCGGCGCGAAGGGTCCGGGCTCGTCCATGACCCCCTCGAATCACGGGGGCCTGCGCCGCGTATATCCCGGTGCGTGACAGCGGCCCGCATCTTGTCCCAGAAACATGCCGCTTTATCGAATGATCTCCGTGACCTGGCTCTACCCTCCCGGCGCGTGACAGACCGCCGATTCCTGTCCCATCTGTCCCAAGGCCGGGGCCTTTTCACCAAGGATTCTCGTGAGCTCCCGCTCCAAGCCGGCGCGTGACAGCCGTGACGCCTCGTCCCACGCAAGCAGGATTTCCTGCGTGGTTCCAGCGGGTTGCGGCGGGATGCCGGCGCGTGACAGCGCCGCCGGAGGCGCCGGAGGCGTCACGCGCCGACTGGGCGCTGCGGGTGGGCCCGTCGCGGCCCGGTGGAGGGCACGCCAGGCCTTCTGCCGGTCGCGGTCCGCTTGCCGATGGTCTTCGAGATCGCGCGCCCGCCGCAGCTTCGCCTGCCGGCGGCGCCAGACGCACCGGCACGCTGCCGAGCACACCTTCTGCGTGACCGCTCGCCGATCAGCGTGGATCCATTCGCGACACACGCGGCACCGCGCGCGTGAACTTCTCGACCAAGCCATCCGACGAGCGTGCTGCGAGCACGACGCCCTCGCCCTTCAGGGCGCGCTGCAACTACGAGAGCGCGAGCGCGGGGGCGTGCTCACCGGCGCGCTGCGGCTCCGGCCGGGCCCCACGCCGCCGCGAGGCTCACGCCCGCGCGGGTGGGTCCGTTTTGGTGAGCAGGGGTGGGTCTATTCTCGCGAGCGGTGAAGCGCTTTGCGCCCTCGGACCGGTGGGTGGCACGCTGCTCGACCGATTCGACGCGATCTCGTGGATGCCGTGCCTCTCGCCGCTCCTCGCGCGCCAGTCGC
>JAYUBF010000280.1:0-11640 GCA_043741435.1 Myxococcales bacterium | reverse complement strand
GCCGGCGGCTCTCAATCGAGTCGCTGAATTCGTGCAGTATTGGGCGATTTGACGATGTGGCTGCCTTGGCTGCCGTCACTTTTTGAGAAGTTACGGGCGTGGCAGCCAACGTGCCGGCGCGGCGCGGGCGCGACGCGGCACGAGCAATGAGACCACGACGGGCAGGGCGACGAAGCCGAGCACCAGCGCGGGCGACTGGCGCAGCCCCAGCACCATGCGCGAGAACGCCGCCAACGCTGCGTAGGCGCCACCACCCACCGACCAGGCCACCGCGACGTCGGTAAGGACATTTCCCGTCGCGAGCCGGGTCAGGCGCAAGAGCGCCCAGCCGAGCGCGAGCAGCAGCCCCACCGTGAGCACGAAGGTCACGGGCGCAGGGCCACGTATGCGTTGTCGCTCACCTTGGCCACGATCTTCCAGTTGCCCGGGAGCGACGCGACCGCGTCGTACACGACGATCGCATCGAGCTCGTCGTCGCGCAGCAGCGGCCACCCGCCGATGCCCACGTGCTCGTGCGCAGTTGGCTTCAGATACACGCACGGCCGCGGCTGCAGGTTGAAGCACAGGGTCTGGGGACCAAACCAGTCATCCGCACGACCGAGCACGCCCACGCGCGCCGAGAGCGGCAGCGTCTTCCGCGCCAGCGCGGCGAGCTCGCCGACCTCGGCTGCGAAGTAATAGTTCTTCGCGATGCGCGCTTCCGGATCGAGGCGCAAGGGCCGCACGATGGGCAGATACCGCACCAACAGGAAGTGCGCATCGAACACGGCGAACGCGGCGAGCCCAGCGCTGGCAAAGGCGACCGCCCAGCGACGAGGGTGTAGCCGCGCGACGATCGCCGCCAGGAACAACACCACGAGCGCGGCAACGGCGACGACACCGGTCAGGTACACTCGGGGCTGCGCAGCGACGAGCGGCGGCGTGAGCACGTTGATGGTGGTGTGCCCCACGCTCTCCGGCATGAAGCGCAGCGCGCGATCGAGCGCGCCTTGGGCCGCCGCGGTCGGCTCCGTCGAGCGGATGCGCCGCAACACCACGTGGCCTGTGCCGTCGAAGCGAAGCACCGGACGGCTCGTCGACGACCAGCCTTCGGTCTCGAGCAAATTCGCGCGCAGGACGGTCGATCCCGGATCGATGCGTCGATAGCGCGCGGGCGGTCCTCCATTGCCGTCCTCGGACAGGAAGAAGACGGTAAACGCCGAGTCGCTCGTCAGCTCGAGGGTGACCGCGCGGGCTCCGGGCAAGGGCAACATCAGGAACGCGCGCTGATCCACCGTCAGCTCGATACCCGCCTCGCCGAGCTGCACGGGTCCGCTCGCTTGCAGCTGCGCGGCGATGTCCAGCAACGATCGCTCGTGCACCTCCGCATCCGGGCCACAGGCACACAGCACGAGGAGCGGGAGCAGGCAGCGCATTCGCGCGAGAACCAAAGCACGACCGAGCGTCACGGCGCCAGCGCTACCACCATCTCGCGCGCGCAGGCCGTGGCCCGATCGACCTCGAGCCGGATGCCCCGCGCATGCTCGACCGGGTGGGCAGCTCCGACCGCGGAGCGTTGCCGAGCCAAGAGATCAACGTGAACCGCGTCGCTGGGACCACCGCGCCTGGGAGCTACCGTCTCTTCGATCTCACGGTGCGCTGACACTGCGTGTCGCTGAGCGGCGCTACTTTCCTTGGCCGCGACGCGTGGCGATCGCGAGGCGTCGCAGGCCCGCCGCCTTCGCGAGCTCCATCACACCGACGACGCGACCGTGGTGCGTGGCCTCGTCGGCCTGCACGATGACCTGCGTCTCCGGGTCTTTCTGCGACGCTTCGACGAAGCGCTGCTTCATCGCGTCGGGTGACACTTCTTTGCCGTCCATGACGAGCTTGCCGTCGGTGGTGATGGCTACCGTGATGTCCTTGGCCGAATTCGCCACGTCCTTCGCGGCACCGCGCGGGAGGTTCACCTTCACGCCGGCGCGCGCAGCGGTATCGGAGGCCATCACCGACGAGGTCACCATGAAGATGATGAGGAGCACGAGGAAGATGTCGGTGAGCGGTGTGATGTTGATGTCGACGAAGAGGTCACCCTCGTCTCCGCCTTCACTCCGCGGCCCACCCATCGCCATGGATCAGGCCGACTCGCTGACGGGCGTGCTACCGCTGGGCTTCGTCTCGGTCTCGGTCTTCCCGACGGCAGGCTCGGGCCGCATGTCGCGCAACAGCTCCACGAACTCCTCGGCCATGAGCCGCAGCTCGAGCGAGGTCCGCGAGAGCCGCGCCATGAAGTAGTTGTAGACGACGACCGCCTCGATCGCGACGACGATGCCGGCCGCGGTGGTGATGAGCGCCTCGGCGATGCCAGGGCCCACGACCTCGATGCCGGCCTGCTTGGTGGCGCCGATCTGCTCGAACGCGCGCAGGATGCCCCAGACCGTTCCGAAGAGACCGATGAAGGGCGCCACCGCACCGACGGTGCCCAGCATCCACAGCTGACCCTTGAGCGCGAGGGATACGCGCTGGCGCTCCCGGTCGACCGCGGCCTCGAGCGCATGCAGAGACGACCGGCCGTGGCGCTCGAATCCGACGAGGAAGATCTCCGCGGCCAGCGAGGTGGAGCGCTCGCACGCGGCGCGCGCCTCGGCGACCGCACCGCGATACAACCCGCGCTTCACGTTTTCGGCGAGCGTGCGTGCCCGATCGAGGAAGCGCCACAACGCAACGACACGCTCGATGGCGACGGCCAGCACGAGCACCGACGACAGGAGGATGATGGCGAGCGTAGGGCCGCCGGCCTTGAGGGTCTCGCTCAGGCTGCCGAGGTGCAGCATCCCGACGGTATAGCCGCCTCCGCCCGGTGTGGCAAGGCACACTCTCGTGCGCCGCTGTGCGCGAGGACCATGGACGACCGTTGGCTGTACAGTCACCGCAGGAGTCGGGTCCCCATGCAAAGTCGTTCCATCCTCGCCATCGTTTGCTGCGCTGCTGGGCTCGGAGTTTGTTTCGGACCCGAGGTCGGTTGCAGCAAGCGCCCCACTCCCTCGCCCGACGCGTCCTTCGGTGCCGACGCGTCCATTCCCGTCGACGCGGCTGCGCCGCCCGGTGATCTGGGGGACCAGGGCGCCATCGACCTGTCCCCTGCCAACGACGCGGCGACCAACCTCGTGGCCGCACGTCCGTACAAGTTTCACGTGCCAGCGACCTACGACGCGGCGAAGCCCACGCCGCTGCTCCTCATGCTGCACGGCTACAACTCCAACGCGGCAGCACACGAAGCGTACTTCCAGTTCATTCCCGCCTCCGACGCGCATGGCTTCCTCTATGCGTATCCCGACGGCTTGCCCGACATCCTCGGCAAACAAGGTTGGAACGCCAGCGACGCGTGCTGCATCTTTCAGCCGCAGAAGCCCGACGACCTCGCGTACCTCACCGCCGTGCTCGACGACATGGCGAGCAAGTACAACGTGGATCCCAAGCGCGTGTTCGTCGTCGGGCACTCGAATGGCGGCTTCATGGCGCAGGCATTGGCGTGCGCGCTGTCGACGCGCATCGCGGCGGTCGTGAGCCAGGCCGGCGCGGTCTTCGCCGATGCCACACAGTGCAAGGCCACGTCACCGATCGCGTTCCGGCAGATCCACGCGTCGAACGACGACACCATCTCCTACGATGGCGGCAAGGTGTTCTTCCTCGCGGCCGCGTATCCCTCGGCGCACCAGACCGTCGCCACCTGGGCTGCGAAGAACGGCTGCGGCGCCACGCTCCTCACCAACGTGGGGACGCAAGACGTGACCACGGCCGCCCTAGGCTCCGAGACGGTGGTCGATCGCTACGACGGCTGCAGCGGTGGCGCCACCGTCGAGCTGTGGACGATGAACGGGATCCCGACGGATCAGATGCCGCACCAGCCAGCGCTGACCGCGGGCTACGCCGATGCTGCCTGGACGTTCCTCTCGACGCATCCGAAGCCCTGAACCCAGCGAGGCTCAGCGTAGCTACAGAACGGGGACGAGCGGGCTGGTGCCCGCGCCGTACCACTTCATGCCGGCGTACGTGCGCACCAGCGTGCCCGCGCCCGTGTTCGGATCGATGCGGATGATCTCGCCCATGTTGGTGAATGCGAGCACCTTACCGCCTGCGTACGCAACTCCGAACACGCCCGTGTAGCCAATCTTGCCGACCGCGGTGGCCTTCGCCGTGCTGGTGTCGACCTTGATGAGGACGTTGGTGTCGCTGCCGAAGTTCGGCGCCTTCGTCGAGACCCCGTACATCGTGCCGTTCGCGATGGCCACCAGATCGCCGGCGGTGTCGTAGCCGGTGCCGTAGCTGCCGACCTCCGTCACGACGTGCGAGGCGGGATCGATGACGCGCAGCTTGCCGGCCTGGTCGGCGGCGAGCAGGGTTCCGTCGACCTGGAACGTGAGCGCCACGTTCGAAGACGCGATGCCACCGAAGAGCGGCGTCGAGATCGCGGTGCTGCCATCGACGGTGTACAGCGCCGTGCGCGAGATGGTGTAGATCTTGTTGTCCGGTGTGATGGCGAGGTCGGTCATGTCCTCCGCTGCGCCGAAGTCACCGATGGTGGTGAGGTCGTACGTCGTCGGGTTCACCGTGTAGAGCGTGGTGCCGGTGTGCGCGTAGATGGTGCCGAACGAAGGCGGGAAGTCGACGCCCGAGAGATCCGGCGGGTCCACCTTCCCGAAGCCGGCGAGGTCGGTCGTCGACGGGCCGAGGTCGAAGTCGGTGTGCATGCTCTTGCTGCAACCGGCTCCAGCCAGCGCGCCCAGCAATGCGATAGGCAAGGCGAGGAGGCGAAAAACAGAGCCGCGCGCCATGGGTGACTTCATGGCGGCGTATATACCGAATCCCGAGTGGCGCTTGCCAAGCGAATTCGGTGTGAACAGCGCCGATAAAACCAGGTCAGCTGTAGCGTCTGCGGAGGAGGAAGCTGACGGCATCCCGTGCAGAATCCTTATTGTATCCGTAGCATTGCTCCAGGTTTTGCAGTGTCGTCTCGACCCTTGCAAACGCCTCGGCATCGAGGGCGATGCGCGCCCGCTCTGCGCCCTCGCCCAGGTACCGCAACAGATCTTCCTGGGTCTTCTTGAGGATCTTCTTCCGCTCGGCGAAGTACGACTCGCGCAGCATCTGGAGCTGACGCGGGAACACCTCGGAGTAGTCGGGTCGCTGTCCGGGGTGCTCGATGGACCAAGCACCGATGCGGCTGATGATGTCGAGGCGATGATCGTCGGGCTTGCCCGTCGTGCCACCAGTGATGCCGAGCGTGCGCTCCACCTCGTTCATCATCTCCACGTCCGGGTCTTCCAAGCGACCCGTGCCCGCGTTGCGCAGCTTCTCTTTCTTCGTCCAGTGCATCACGTGGTTGATGTAGCGTGACAGCAGCTCCGCGTACGCCTTCTCGTCGACGAGCCCCATCGCGGTGCGGACCTCTTCGTCGATCATCTCGCTCAAGCGATCGCGCACCACCTGGATGAACTTCTTGTTCTCGTGGAAGCCTCCTGGCAGCGGCTCCTGCTTCAGGAACTCGTAGACGGTGACGTTCTTCACCAGCTCCTCGAGCTCCTCGAAGACTGCCAGCGGCGACAGGCATTGGAAGCGTGGGTTCTGCGCCGCGTTGAACAGCAGCGTCTTGATCTCGCGTGGGCTGGCGCCGGTGCGCCCCTCGTAGTTGGGGTACGAATCGGACTCGGCATACACCTTGTCCACGTTCACCTCCAGCTCACGTGCCTGCTCGGCGGTGAGCCCGTCGGGGACCTTGCCCGTCGCATACAGCTCGGCCTTGGCGATGGGGCTGAGCTGCGCCACGAGCTCGCCGAGCGACTTGCCGTACTTGTCGGGGATCGGCCGGCGCATGCGGGTGAGCACGGCCCACAATGCAGCGACGAACGTGGCGTGAGGCGCGATGTGGCGTCCGACCGCCGCCGTCGTGACGTGCTGATCGTAAATGGACTGCTCGATGCGATAGTCGAGCACGTAAGGCACGCGGACCAGCTCGAGGCGGCCCTTGAACGACTGGAACTCGGGCACCTCCTTGAACACGGCGAAGTGCGACTCGTTCGATGCGCCGATGAACACGGTGTCGAGATAGAGGATGGTGGGACCGACGTTCACCTCCGCGTGCTCGACGGTGTTGAGCAAATATTTGTACGCCTCGAGCGGGCGTTTGAGCAGATCCGCGTACTCCACCATTCCGCGGTTCGCGTCGACCAGCTCGCCCCCATACTCGTAGATCGCGAGGGACTGCAGCGCCGGCGGCAGCGCTTGCAGCGAGCGGTCCATGGTGATCTGGCGCGCTTGCGCGTCGACCGCGAGCTGTGGCTCGACGGTGACGAGGCCCTCGCGATAGCGCCGCGCCAGGTAGAAGCGCTCGACCTGGACGTGACGCAACACCTTCAGGTAGTCGCCCTTGTAGGCGAGCAGCATCGCTTCGAAGATCTGCTTGTTCTTGTGGTTCAGCTCGCCGTGCAGGATCGCATCGGGCGGAACGAACGTGGGGTCGTCTTTCTGCGCGAGCTCGCACAGCGCGAGGCGCTCGGGCTTCGGCAGGAGGAGCAACGGATTGTCGCGCAGCTCGTCGATGAGCCGCGCATCCACGAGCTCGTCATCGAGATAGGCGAAGCTGTCGTGGGCCGAGCCATCGTATGCCTGGCCGGAGAAGCCGATGCCACTCTTGCCGAGCTTCTGCGATGGGAACACCCAGTTGAAACGGTAGAGCGCGCCTTGGTCCAGCGACGAGTAGTGCTCGAGCGCACGCGCGATGCAGGACACGAACGTGGACTTCGCCGATCCGTTCGGCCCGTGCAACAGGATCAGCTTGTTGACGTGACCCTCGCGCACGAAGTTGCCGAGGATGCGATAGACCTCGCCTTGCACTTCCTCTTGGCCGACGAGGTGATCGCGGCCCTCGTCGAACGGACAGTCGAACAAGCGGTACCGCGTCTGTGGGCCGTGCGCCGTCTTCACGTCGACGGTGCCGAAGTGATCGAAGCACTCCTTCACGTACTGCGACGACGAGCGCAGGTAGCGACGCGGGTCGGTACACGCCAGCGTGTACAGCTCGTCGAAGGACAGCACGCGGCGGGTGCGGCCGTAGGCCTCGCGCACGTCACCGCCGATGCGCTGGAGGGCCTCGCGCGCCGCTTCTTGGCTCACTTGGCCTCGACGGTGAAGCTGACCTTCTCGCGCTTCGGATCACAGGAGGTGGCCGAGCACACGGCGAACTTGAGATCGCCGCTCAGGAGCTTCTTGCCCGCGTCGGCCGCCGTGAGCGCGACGTCGAAGTCGAGCCCGGTCTCCGCGAGGCGGGCGGCTTCCTTGCCCGTCTGCTTCGGCTTGTCCACCGTCACTCCCTCGGTAGCCGCGATGCTCAGCGCCGTCGGGAAGTCGAGGTTCATGTGGTAACCGCTGCCCGGCACCACGTGAACCTTCACCACCGTCTTTTCCCCGTGCCTCGCCGTGGGCACGTCCACCTTCAAGGAGAACGACGGATCCGCAGCGTGCGCAGGGATCGAGAACAAGAGGCTGGAGACGACCCCAGCCACGACCATTCGACCCACGTTGCTTGCCACGCTGCTTAATCGTCCCGACATCGACACCTCACCGGCGGGGGTCCCGGTCCCCGGGACGCCTAGCCTAGCGGCTTAAAGGTTGGCAGTGATACGCTGACCGCGGAAGTCTCTTCAACTATGCCACAGGCGCAGCAACTCGGGCGTTATCAGCTCCTCGATCGTATTGCATTCGGGGGGATGGCCGAGATCTACCGGGCCAAGACCTTCGACTCCGAGTGCGGCATGCGCCTCGTCGCGGTCAAGCGAGTGCTCCAGCACCTCACGTCCGACGAAGACTTCATCCGCATGCTGGTGGACGAGGCGAAGATCACCGCCATCCTCGACCATCCGGCGATCGCGCGGGTGTACGAGTTCTCCCAGGCCGGTGAGGAGTACTTCATCGCGATGGAGTACGTCGACGGCAAGGACGTCCGCGCGATCCTCGAGAAGCACCGCACGCAGAAGCTCCCGATCCCGCCTGAGCACGTGGCGTGGATGATTGCCCACACCGCCGAGGGCCTGCACGCGGCCCACTCGCAAGTCGACGTGGACGGCACGCCCATGAACATCGTGCACCGCGACGTCTCACCCTCGAACGTGCTGTGCTCGTATCAAGGCGACGTGAAGCTGTGTGACTTCGGCATCGCGAAAGCCAGCCTCACGCGCGTGCAGACGCGCACCGGCGTCATCAAGGGGAAGGTGAAGTACATGAGCCCCGAGCAGGCCATGGGGCGAAAGCTGGACGGGCGCTCGGACCTGTTCTCGCTCGGCACGGTGATGTACGAGCTGCTCACGCTCGAGGCGCCTTTCGCCGCGGCGAACGAGGTGGAGCTCATCTTCACCGTACGCGACGCCAAGAAGCGCAGGGCCCGCGAGCTCGTCCCGACGCTGCCGGAAGCCATCGAGGTGATCCTCGAACGGGTGATGCAGCGTCAGCGAGCGGATCGTTTCCAGACGGGGAAGGAGCTCGGGCGCGAGCTGTTCGGCTACCTCGAGAAGCACCACCCGGGCTACGGCCGCGCCCACTTCAGCCGGTTCATGCGTGCGTTGTTCAAGGACGAGATCGAAAAAGAGCTCCGCCTCCTCGAGAGCTGGACCCTCGATAGCGCGGACGCGAGCAACGTGGGCGTGAACCTCATCGCCGATGCGCTGCCGCAGGATGCGCCGTATCGCGGGTTCTCGGCCTCGTCGGAAGATCTCGCGGAGCTGCTGGCGCAAGCCCGCCCGAAGCAGCACAGCGTGGGCGACATGCCGGCGGCGGCCACCGCGATCTATCGGAACGAAGCGCACCTCGGGCCCGGTGTGGCGCGCGTTCGCAAGGCCGAGCAAGAGGTGCCGGACCTTCACGCGGCGGCCACCATGATGCTGGAAGGTCGTGACGCGGAGGCCCTCCTCTCGCGGCTGCGCGGAGAGGCGCCTTCGCCGGCGAATTTGCACGAGCAGGACACGCACATTATCCAGGTCCCGGCACCACCTGGTGGAGAAGCAGAGACCAAGTCGGCAGAGACCGACCTGCCGGCGATCGCCACGGTGATCGTCTCGTCGCAATCGATGCCAGCTGTATCGCTAGCGTCTCCGCCCGCATCGCGCTCGAAGCAGGACACCACGCCGGACCCGGCGCCGAGCGAGATCTCGCAGGAGATCACCGATCCCACCTCTCCTTCCGTGCTGGTCTCGCAGCCCGACTTCGCTGACGACGACGATGCGGACACCAATCGGCACAAGCGCGCTCCCAAACCTACGTAGCCACGCGTTGTTTGTTGACTCTACCGGGTCCTCCGCGTACGTAGCGGGGCATGCTGAAAGCCGGCGACAAAGCCCCCGCCTGGAAGCTCCAGGGCGATGACGGAAATACTCATTCATTAAAAGAATTCAACAACAACTCTCTCATCCTTTACTTCTACCCCAAGGATGCGACGCCGGGCTGCACCATCGAAGCCTGCGACTTCCGCGTGCACCGCGCTTCGCTCGAGAAGAAGGGGTACGCGGTCGTCGGCGTGAGTCCCGACTCGGTGGATTCGCATCAAAAGTGGCAGGCCAAGCAACGCTTCGGGTTCTTGCTCCTTTCGGACCCGGAGCACAAGGTGGCCGATGCCTACGGCGCGTGGGGCGACAAGGTGCTCTACGGCAAGAAGTACAAAGGCATCATCCGCTCCACCTTCGTCGTCGACAAGACCGGCACGATCGTCAGCGCCGAGTACTCGGTGAGCCCGAAGGGCCATGCCGCCGCCATGCTCAACCAATTGAACGAACGATCCATGGCGCGCGAGGATGCCGAGAACGCAGCCCTCACGAAGGCTGCGGCCAAGGCCAGCGCGAAGACCGCCAAGGCAACGCCAGCAAAGGCACCGGCGGCGAAGGCAACCAAGACGAAGCCGGCGGCCAAGAAAGCGCGCGCATGATGAGCTTGCTCGACGTCATCCGCACCCAGACCGCAGAAGGCTTGCGGCAGGTGCGGTTGCTCGAGGAGCTCTGGAAGGCACGGCTCGAGGTCGACGTGACGGGCATGAGCTCGGGCATTCGTGCCCGGCTCGAGACCTCCCTGCCGCTGACGCCAGTCCCCGTCGACGCGGAGCTGAGCTTCCGCGAGGGCTTCGTTGGCTGGGGCTCGATCCGCACCGAGGTGTACCGCGCGCCGAAGCTGCGGAAGATCGTGTTCTCCACGATCACGCAGCGGCCGGTCATCGAAGGCTTTGCGCTCGTGTTGTTGCCGGAGCCGCAGCTCGCGGCGCCGGTGTTCGCGTGCGACTTCATGGCACTGCCCACGCACTTCTCGGTGAACGTGGATGCGTACGGCGCGCGCGAGCTGCAACAAAAGCCGCTCGATGTGCTGGCCCCGCTGCGCGAGAGCTTCGGTCGCCTGGGTTCCACTTCCGGTCCTGCGTGGTCGTTGGGCCTGGCGTCGGGCGTCGGCCTCCACGCCAAGGTCAGCCCGCGCCTCGCGAGCGACGCCTTCGCGGTCCTGTCAGCGGCGCTCGGGCGCGCGCTCGAGACCATCGCGCAGGCCGAACCGGGCCCGGGTGGGAAGGAGACCCAAGAGGCCTTTTTTCGCGCCTTCCATGTGCACGGTCCTCGACGGGGCCCGGTTCGATATCTGTACGGGCCGGCGTTCTCGGAGCGTTACAGCAGGCTTGTATTCGAATGAGCGCAGTAAAAGATATTCGCAGACTTGCGACGCAGATGCGCATTTGCTATGGGTCTAACCGCCAACGGGGGAGTCGATGCGGATTTTGAAGGCGCGCTACAGGAGTGGTGATGAGTTCATCGCCCACTATCTCCCGTTGCTGCCGGGGGGTGGGTTGTTTTATCCGACGCGGGAACAAATCCCGGTTGGGACCGATCTCATCGTCGAGATCCGTTTCCCCGAGCTGGCGAATCGGCAGATGGTGCGGGCCTTCGTCGCCTGGCGCCGCCCCGGTCGACACCGTACCGGCTTGCGCGCGGGCCTCGGTCTCGAGCTGCAGATCGCCGAAAATCGTCGCCGTGACTTCCTGCTTGCCGTCGCTCATGGCGAGCTACACGACCAGGTCGCACGCCGTCACCGTCGCCTCCCCGTCACGCTCACCGCGGACTGGCGCGTCGCGCTCGATCGCGAGACGCATTCGAGCAATGTAGAAGACATCGGCCCCGGTGGCGCATTCCTGCGCACGACCGAGTTCCTGCCACCTGGTACGGAGATCGTCCTCGACATCACGCCGCCCGGCAGCCTCCGGCCGCTTGCCATCGCCGGCAAGGTCGCCTGGACGCGTCACACCACGGGCGAAGAAGGCCTCGGCGTCGAGTTCAAGACGCGGGATGCGGGTGGGACACGTCGCCTGAAAGAGCTGGTTCGCCGTCTCGAGCTCCTCGAAGCCGAGAACGGCGACAACGACGCCGAGCTCGACCGAGACGGCATCGTTTCCGATATGAACTAGCTCGGTAGCAACCTCCGCGGCCGGCGGCTAGTAGTCCATCTCGCAAGTGTCGAGCATAAGTACTCTCGCCCTCAAAGCTCGCTCCGGACACACGAATACCGTCGAGCTAGCCAAGCGCTTGATAACCCTGGTACAGGAGCCGTGAACGATGGTCAACTTTGTGAGCGCTATTTCCGAAA
>JAYUBF010000279.1:0-3640 GCA_043741435.1 Myxococcales bacterium | reverse complement strand
AAGGATCGATTTCACCAGATCGGGTGAACATCCTCGATTTTCGCTGACGACGGTCATACTTGCCGGCGTTTCCCCTCAGGCCGAAGTCCCTGTCGGAGCTCACGCCGGTGCGAGTGCCCTTTCGTATTCTGACCGGCGTTTCAGCGGGCGCGATCAACAGCACCGCCCTCGCCGCCTATGGAGACGACTTCGGCGCGGGTGTCGCAAACCTGCGTTCAACGTGGGCCTCGCTAACCCCCGACCGAGTCTACCGAACCGAAGTCAGCGCAATGGCCGCAACGGGCGCGCGCTGGATAGCTCAGCTGAGCGGCGGCGCACTGGGGACACACGCCATGAACGCGCTGCTCGATACTTCTCCGCTGCGCGCGCTGCTCGCGGAGCGGTTACCGGTAGAACGCATCGCAGGCCACGTGGCGAGTGGGGTGCTCACCGGCGTTGCCGTCACCGCGACGAGCTACCGCACCGGTACCGCGGTCACGTTCTTCGATGGTGCACCGCGAATCGAGCCTTGGGTGCGCACCGGACGCCTGGGGATACGTTCTACGATCACGACCGATCAAGTACTGGCCTCGGCCGCTATCCCGATCTTCTTTCCGCCGATCGAGCTCGAGGGGACCGACTTCGGAGATGGGTGCGTTCGCCTGACCGCGCCGCTCAGTCCCGCGATCCACCTCGGCGCGGAGCGACTTGTGGCCATCGGCATTCGCTACGCACGGAGCGGGCTCGAAACAGTCAAGCTCAACCAGCCGGTAGGGCGGGAGCCAGCGCACCTCGCGGAGATTGGGGGGGTCCTGCTCAACGCGGTCTTCCTCGATTCGCTCGACGCTGATATGGAACGTCTCGAACGGATCAATACGACCCTCTCCCTGATGGCCCCCGAGCAACACGCGCGCCACCCTCAACGGTTGCGGCCGATCCCGCTCCTTGCCCTGCGGCCATCTCGAGATCTGGGGAGCATGGCGGTACATGAACAGCGACGGCTTCCGCGTGCGGTACGACACCTCCTGAACGGCATCGGCGCGACCGGCGAACGAGGCTGGGACCTCGTCAGTTACCTTGCATTCAATCCGGTCTATGTGACGAGCCTGATGGAGCTCGGGTACGAGGACACGTACGCGCGGCGCGCTGAAGTGGCTGCGTTTCTCGCGATGGATGAGGCGCCCTAGTCCTCCACCTCTCACGATTGCTCACGTCTCCTGCTCCGTCGCGGGCCATCCGGAGGTTCGGCGAGTCGTTCCGCAAATACGCCAGACGTCTGTTTACGGGTGTGGAGTGCTTGGGTCCTGCGCATCGAAGCGGGAACGCTGGGAACCGCCAAGCTCCAGGTCGGCGACGAGCGCGAGATGATCGGATGCAGATCGGCCGAGCTCTACGCGAGAGCGATCGAGGTGCAGGAGCTGCAAGTCGCCCCGAACGTAGATTCCATCGAGCGGTCGCAGCGGTGCGTAGGCGGGGAATGTGGCGATTGGCCGCGGACCGGTGCGGAAGCCCGCGGGCCCCAAGAGTTTCGGGCCGAGCGTGCTCCACAGATCGTTGAGGTCGCCGCCAACCACGATGGGCGCGCGCGCGTGGAGCCCGCTGAAGGGATGGCTGTCGAAGAAGCGTCGCAGCTGCAGTTTTCGTTCGAAGCCCGAAAGGCCGAGGTGCAGGTCGTAGACGTGGAGCGTGCGGGATTGTCCGGATGGAAGGCGTACGCGAAGCCGCACGTGCAAGGCGCTGCGCGCCTTCTTGAATGCAATCGTCAGATCGATCTTCTGCGAGTCGATGATGGGAAACCGGCTCAATATCGCGTTGCCGTATTCTCCGCCGCCGCGTACGGGGACAGTTCCGTAGTAGCTGCGGTGGCGAAAGCCCAGGCGGTCGGCGAGGACGTCCACTTGCCGATCGCGCCGGCTGCGGGCAGCGTGCGCATCGACTTCCTGAAGCAGAACGACGTCCGGGCGGTGGTGCTCAAGGACGCTGACGATGCGATCAGGCCGGTAGCGCCGGTCCATGCCACCGATGCACTTGTGGATGTTGTAGGAGACGACCCGGACACGCATCGGTTGCTCGCGAGCGGAAAGCCGCTACGTCGCGACACCGCCGGCGGCGAGAGCCAGCCGATCCTCTGTCGCCATGATCGATCGACGCCGCGCCCATTTCATGATCTCGAACCACGCGACGCTCAGCGCACCGGCGCCCAAGCAAACGAGGACGTCGAGGCGCCCGAGCTTCGCAAAACGAAAAACGCGCGCAAGAGGCGGTGCATAGATGACCAGGGCCAGGAACACGAGCGCGCCTCCCGTCACTACCCACAGTGTCACATCCTTCAGCGAAGAGGACGCGATGACGCGACTCCAGGATCGGTTGGTGAAGATGAGAGCGAGGTTGCCGATGACGAAGGTTGCAAAAGTGAGCGTCCGCGCCTCCACTTCGCCATGTCCTATCCGCAGCGCGAGTGCGTACACGGCGAGGACGACCACGAGCACGGCGGCTCCTTGAGCGCAGCTCAGCAGGATGACCTGGCGCCCGAACATGGGCACCTTCGGATCGCGCGGAGGCCTGCTCATGAGGTCGCCCTCCGCCGGCTGCGCCTCGAAGACGATTGAGCACGCCGGATCGATCACGAGGTGCAGGAATGCGATGTGGATCGGCATCAGCACCAGCGGCCAACCCATTGCGATCGGCACGAGCGTCAGCCCGACGATGGGCAAGTGGACGGCCAGGATGTACGCCAGCGCCTTCTTGAGGTTGTCGACGACGCGGCGTCCCGTTCGGATTCCCTGCACGAGGGCCTCGAAGTCGTCTTCTAGCAGGACGACCGCAGCGGCCTCGCGCGCGACGTCTGTGCCGCGCCCACCCATTGCGATCCCGACCTGCGCGGCCTTGAGTGCTGGCGCATCGTTCACTCCGTCACCCGTCATGCCGACAATGTCCCCGTTGGCCGCGAAGGCATCGACGAGCCGCAGCTTTTGCTCCGGAAGCATCCGAGCAAAGACGGTGGTGGCGCGCACGCGCGCACGCAGCTCGACATCGGTCATCGAAACTAGCTCGGCGCCTGTCAGCACGCCGGTCGCGTCTATCCCTGCTTGCCGCGCGATGGACTGTGCGGTCGACGGATAGTCGCCGGTGATCATCACGACGTGAATCCCCGCCCTCCGACACTCCGCGACGGCGGCGGGCACGCCTGACCGCACCGGATCGACCAGACCGACGAGGCCAACGAACCGCAGGCCCAACGCAGCGGGATCCTCGGGTATAGGAAGCTCGTCCCCCTCCGCGCGCGCGACCGCCAGAACGCGCATGCCATTCGCACCAAGCTCGCGAACGCCCTCCAGCATGCTGTCTCGCTCGGCAGCACCCATCCGGCACAGCCGCGCGATCGCTTCGGGGGCGCCCTTCGCCGCCACGACTGCGTGCGGCCGACCTGGCGCGCGCCAGACCTGCACGACGGCCAGCCGATCGCGGGTCAATGGGTATTCACGCAACACCGTCCAGTCGTCATGCAAGTGTTCGGTACCTGCAAGTCGGCTCTCGCCGAAGTCCTTGAACGCGCGTTCCATCGTAACTTCTCAAAAAGTGACGGCAGCCAAGGCAGCCACATCGTCAAATCGCCCAATACTGCACGAATTCAGCGACTCGATTGAGAGCCGCCGGCACT
>JAYUBF010000278.1:0-31741 GCA_043741435.1 Myxococcales bacterium | reverse complement strand
CCGCTTCCCTCGACGAAGTGCGCGCCTTCTGGGATAAAACGTGATCGCGCGCTACGTGCTCTGGCTGGTGGCGGCGTTCGTCAGCGGATCGATCCCGTTCGGCTACCTCCTGGCCAAGACGCGCGGTGTGGACATCACCACCGTCGGCTCGGGCAACATCGGCGCCACCAACACCGCGCGCGTGCTCGGCAAGAGGCTCGGCGCCATCGTGCTGGTCCTCGATGCGCTGAAGGCGTGGGTGCCCACCTGGCTCGTGCTGCGCTACGGCGGTGTGCTCCCGTCGCTGCCACTCGCGAACCTCGCCGAAGCGTTCGTTGGCTTCGCTGCGATCTGCGGACATGTGTTCTCGCCGTGGATGAAGTTCAGAGGCGGCAAGGGCGTTGCGCCCAGCCTCGGGGTCTTCCTGGTGCTCGCGCCTATGGCGACGGCGATCGCGACGCTGGTGTGGGTCGTGCTGTACGCGAGCTTCCGCATCGCGTCACTCGGGTCCCTCGTTGCTTCGCTCGTGCTGGTGCTGGCGATGATCTGGCGCGGTGCCCCGAGTGGCCACGCCGCCGTGGTGATCGCCACCTTCGTGCTGGTGGTGATCCGCCACGCGGAGAACATCAAGCGCCTGCTCGCGCAACGCGAGGGGCAGGTCTAGCCTTACTGTCCGATCGTGACGGTGGGCTTGCCCTTGGCGTCGTAGGTGATCCGGCCGTAGACAGCGTCATCGAGCTGCCCGATCCGTTGACCGTCGCGTGAATGCCGTCCGCGCGTAGTTTGTCGACGAGGGCCCGGACGGCGTGTGGTATCGGGCTATTCCCAGCCAATGGAGTGCACCGTCGCGCCGGGCTCGCGCTCCGTCGCCCGCCGAGACAGCGACCGCGAAGCTCAAGTCGCCGATCGCGGCGGCGCGCGATACTCCTGGCGGCGCGCAGACCAGCTAATTGACCATGTTTTGCCATATCGCCATACTGTTTACATGGCCAAGCTGGCTCTGAAGAAAGTGACCGTCAACCTGCCCGCGGAGGTCTTGGCTCGCGCGGTGCGCCTAACGCAGCAAGGGATCACCAAGACGCTCATCACGGCACTTGGTGAGCTCGAGCGCAAGGCACAGCGATCTGCACTGCGGCAACTTCGCGGCAAGGTTCGTGTCGAGCTGGATTTGGCGCGCACGCGTCGATGATCCTGATCGACACATCCGCCTGGATCGATTTTTTTCGCGGCAGGGGACCGTTGGCGAGCATGGTAGACCGATTGCTCGAGGACGATGCGGCAGCGTGGTGCGGTCCGGTCGAGGTGGAGCTGCGGCGCGGCATCCGCTCGGCCAGGCAGCGTGCACAGGTGCTGCAGCTCATGGAGTCATGCCATCGTCTTGAATCACCGACCGCGCTTTGGCAAGAAGCCGGTGAGCTGGGCGCTCACCTTGGTAGCAAAGGTGTAGAAGCAAAGTCCATGGACCTTCTCATCGCGACGTACGCGCTGGCCCACGACGTTGCGCTCCTCACAAAGGACCGAGACTTCGCGTTGATGTGCAAGGTGGGCGTTCCCTTGCGAATCACTCGGTGAGGCGCTAGCGCAAAGCGGACTGAATCACCGCGGCTTCGGCTGCGCATGGACCCGCAAGGTCCTCCGTCGGCAGGCGTGACGCGTGCAACAGCTGCCCTGTCTTCACCTCGAGGAGGCGCAGCTCCGCATTTGGCGGCGTCCCGTCGAGCACACCCCATAGAACCCAACGTGCACCGAGCGCCGTCCCCAGCTGGAGCGCCACTGGATCACTGGTTGGCGCGATGGCAGACGTCTTTCCGAGCGCCGCGATCTGGGGCTTGCCCACGAGCTTCGCACCGCTCGACGTGAGGAGGGCCTCGAGGCAGGACTCCACGCGCGCTGCCACAGGGCTGTCGCTGGCGGTGATCGGCAGCAACGCGAGCCGCGAGGGTTGCGGGATGCGTGCCCACAGCACGGCGGCCGCGATGCCGGTGACGAGCAAGCCGGCGGCACTTCCAGCGACGAGCGCTCGCGTCGTTTGATTCGGGGGTGCGGCGGCGCGATCCATTTCGTGGCGCGCGGAGATCTCGGCACCGACGCGCTTCATCGTCTGCGGGGTGGGCCGCTTCCACGGTGCCGACTCGCGCATCGCGAGCTCTTTCGCCGACGGCATGGACAACCGTCGCGGATCGGCGCGGCGCAGCGGACGGTCCGCGGGGTCGCCGTAGAGCACGTACGAAGCCCACGCGAGCGCGTTCTCACCGCCCGCGTGGATCACCGTGTGGCGCGCGTTGCGCACGGCGGCACCGATGGACTGGCCACTCCCGAGGTTTTGATAGAACGCGGTGGCGAAGGTGGCGGAGTGACCATCGACCACTTCCCACTGCGTGCCCACGTAGTGACGGACTCCGGCGTACAAGAACGCGCCCGCGAGACCGTAGGCGCGCCGGGCCTCGCCACTCGCATCCGCGTCGGTCCACTCGCCGGTGCGTCCGGACTCGCACGCGTTCGAGAAGATCACGAGCGGCATCGGCCGGCCACCACCGAGATCGGCGACGTCGGCGGCCGTGAGCTTCCCGTCGGACAGATGCCAGCCACTCGCGCTGGGATCAGACTGGATGAAGTCGGCGTGTCCGGCGAAGTGGACGATGTCGAAGTCCTTCAGCTCGCGCCGCAACGCTTCGCGGGTGCACTCGCCGAGGACCCGTGCCCGCACGCGCTCGCGCTCGAGCGCTTCCACGATCGCGTCGGACTCCGCGTGCACCTCGGGGAGATCACCGCGGGGATCGGACGAGATGATGAGAGCCCGCGGCGGCATGCCGAGCGAGCGACGCTCCTGTCCGCGCCGCGGCACCGACGAGCGAACCGAGCGACCGAGCGCGTAGCGACGACACAAGAACTCCTTGCCGTCGTGCAGCAGCTCGAAGGGGACGGCCACCAGCGTCTCGTCGAGATCGAGCAGCAAGGGCCCCGATCCTCGCTGGAGCTCGCGCTCGAGGGATTGCGGGATGAGCGCGCGATGCAGCTCGTCGCCGAGGAAGCGCAGCTCGGCGAGCGCGTCTTCGGCCAGCGCACGCGCTCGGTTGCCACGATGCAACACGCCGACGAGCTGGTGCGAGAGCCGCTCCACGCGGGCTTCGTCGAACGGGAGACTGTGCTCGTCAGTGACCGTGGCCGCGCCGAGGCGCACACGCAACAGCTTCTCGCCACTCGGTCCCGCGCCGGGCTCGAAGGAGAGCCGCACTACAGACGCTCCTCGAGCGCGATCACCGACTGCGGCTCGGCCGAATGCGCCACTTGCCAGAGCGCGCCCAACGTCTTGCTCTGCGTCGGATGCACCAGATTCGGTGCGAGCTCTGCCACGCCGGCGAGCGCGAAGCCTCGCTCGTGCAAGCGCGGGTGGGGCAGCTCGAGACCCGGCTCGCATGTCACCAGCTCACCGCGCTCGCCGGCCAACAACAAATCGATGTCGACGAGCCGCGGGCCCCAGCGCTCCTCGCGCCGACGATCGCGCCCGAGGGCGCGCTCGATCTCGAGCGCATGCGACATGAGCTCGGCCGGCGCCAGCGCGGTGTCGAGGCACAACGCCGCATTCACATAGCGCGGTTGCGGTGGGCCCACTGGCTCCGAGGCGTAGAGCAGCGAACGTCCGCAGACCGTGCCCAGCTTCGCGAGCTTCTCCAGCGCGGCGCGCAACGAAGCCCGGGGATCTCCCAGGTTCGCGCCTAGCCCGATGAAGTACCGCACCGACGCAGGCTAGCACTACATCGCTCGCTCGGTGACCGGGTTGGCCAGGATGCCGAGCCTCTCGATCTCGATCTCCACGCTGTCACCCGGCGCCATGGGCCCGACGCCGCGCGGGGTGCCGGTGCAGATCAGGTCGCCTGGCTCGAGCGTCATCACGTGCGAGATGAAGCTCACCAGCGTGGGGACATCGAAGACCATGTCCGACGTGTTGCCATCTTGCTTGATCTCGCCGTTGAGCCGCGTGCGGATCGCGAGCTTGGTGGGATCGAGCACCGTCCCGTCGCTGCCGGTGGAGGCGACGACGGCGGGCCCGACGGGGCAGAACGTGTCGAAGCCCTTCGCGCGGGTGAACTGGACATCGCGCTTCTGCAGATCTCGCACGGTCACGTCGTTCACCACGGTGTAGCCGAACACGTAGGAGAGCGCGTCGCTCACGCTCACGCGCTGCGCGCGCTTGCCGATGACCACGCCCAGCTCGCCCTCGAAGTCCGTGCGCTCGTACCCCGGCGGCCGCACGATCGCCGCATCCGGACCGAGCAGGGAAGAAGGCGGCTTCAGGAACAGCAGCGGCTCCTCTGGCAGCGGCTTGCCCATCTCAGCTGCGTGCGCGCGATAGTTGGTGCCCACGCCCACGATCTTGCTCGGTTCCACTGGCACGAGCCGGCGGCCGGGCGCCTCGTTCAGGATCTCGCTCGTGGGCTTGCCACCGAGCCACGGCGCGGCGTCGAACAGCTGCAGCCGTTCGCCGGCGCTGCCCTGCGTAGGTGTCTCCACGCGGGCATAGCGTAGATCGTTGCCGATCGAGATCCGTACAAAGCGGGGATGAACAGGAGTCGCCACGCGGCAACTATACTTGAATGCTTTCGCGTCTTGGCCCGGCGACGCGCGGCCGATTGGGCTGCGTGCTAGAGTCGTGAACGGCATGGCGGGTGCAGTTCTCCACATCATCGGTGGCAACGATCGGGGCAAGCAGCACGATCTCGAACGTCCCGAGACACGCATCGGTCGCGGTACCGATCAGGACGTCGTGCTCGCCGACATCGCGGTGTCACGCCGACACGTCACCGTCCATATGGAGGGGACGCGCTATCGCCTGAAGGATCTCGGCTCCGGCAACGGCAGCCTCGTGAATGGCCAGCGGGTCGACTCTGTCGTGCTGAACGACGGAGATCAGATCGAGATCGGCAACACGCTCATGCGCTTCGATCATCTGGGGTCGCGTGCGCAAGGCCTCCCGCCGGGCTCACAACTTGGCTACCCGCCGCCGGGTTATCCGCAGGCGGCTCCGGGCTATCCGCCACCCGGCTATCCGCCACCCGGCTACGCACCTCCTCCGGGTTACCCGCAGCCCTCGGGCGGGTATCCGCAGTACGGCGCGCCGCCGCCCGCGTATCCCGCACAATATCCACCGCCGGGATACCCACCGTCGCAACCGGGTTATCCGCCACCGGGGTATGCGCCGCCGCCGGGGTATCCGCCCGCGCAAGGTGGGTATCCGCCGCCGCAAGGAAGCTATCAACCGCCGGCGCCGGGGTACCCGCCACCGTCGCAGCCTGGCTATCCGCCTCCGTCGTCGCAGCATCCACCGCCGTACTCGCCGGAAGCCGCGGCGCCGCCCGTCGACGCGCAACCGGTCGGAGCGGCAGAGAGCTACCTCGGTCCGCCAGCAGGGCCTCGCGTCGAGACCCGGCGTGGGCCCCTCCGCTCCACGTTCGGTCGCGTCTTCGTGTTCGGTGGGCTCATGGTGCTGACGGCGGCGAGCTGCACGTTCATCGTGAAGCGGCGTGCCTCCGCGGCGCGCCTGAATGGCGGCGCGAGCAGCAGCAACGCCGAGGACCTCTACCGGCAAGGCCTGCGCTTCTTCGCGGCGGGTGATTACGAGGTGGCGAAGACCAAGTTCAATGAGGTCGTCGCGCTATCGGCCGATGCGCCGGAGCCGCGGCGCTACGCGCGGCTTTGCGATGCCGAGCTGAACGCGCGCGCCTCGCTCAAGAACGCGGAGCGCGCGCTCGTGAACCGGCGCTACGTGGAGGCGGTGCGTGCGCTCGATGCCGTCGAGTCGAGCAGCATCTACTACGATCAAGCGAGCCGTCAGCGACGGGACACTGCGCCGAAGGCGGCCGCGGAGCTGGTGGAAGAGGCACGCCGCCTCGCGCAAGACAGTCCAGAAGAAGCGCGCAATCGGCTGAAGACCGCGATGGAGCTCGACCCGAACGGTGTCGATTCGCGCGAGCTGAACGGCAAGACCCAGGCCCCAAGCAGCAACACGCCGGGCGCCGCAGCCGCGCAGGCACACGCGAACCCGCCACCCTCGGCCGGCACCGTCGCTGCGGTAAGCGCGAAGGGCACCACGAAGGAGCCTTCGTCGCACCATCGTTCGTCGCAGTCCGCGAGCCGCGAGACGCGCGACACCACCAAAGAAGCAGATCCCGTCGAGAAGCCGGCCAAGGGTGGGGCCGTCGCACAGCCCGACTCGAAGGCGGGTCAGGCTGCGTACAAGGCGCGCGAGTTCCAGCTTGCGTACAAGGCGTACATCCAGGACTCGATGAGGCAGAACGAGAACCAAGCGCGCAAGACCATCGAGTACGCGAACCAGGTGCGCACGCTGCAGCAGCTGGTGGAGCACGCCGCGGCCGACGAGGCCAAGCAGCCGGCGCAAGCGGTGAAGGAATACGATCAAGCGATCGCGCTCGACCAGAAGCTGTCGAAGGGCGTGCACACCGCGTTCTTGCGGCAGCGCATCTCGGGCATTGGCGCGCAGGCCGCGAAGAGCGCGATGAGCGCCGGCAACTACGAGCAAGCGTTTCAAGCGGCGCAAGCCGCGCAGAAGAGCGGGGTGCCCGAGGCTGGCGCGATCTTGAAGCAGCTCGATCAGCGAGCTAACGAGATGATCTGGCAGGGCCAGGGCCTGCAGAAGAGCAACGTGGGCCAGGCCAAGCAGCTGTGGCGCACCGTGCTCAAGATGGTGCCGCCGAGCTCGCCCACGTACACGAAGGCGTACTCGCTCCTCAACAACGTCAGCACGCCGAAGCGCGACGAGGACGAAGACTAGCCTTCGCTACATCGTTCATATCTTTCGATGGAGAGAAACAGGCGACCGGCGACAGGCAACCGGCACCGGGCAATGTGGTGAAGTTACGGCACGGGGGCGTTGCGAGTACTCGGTGCGTGATACCTGCACCTCTCTCCCATTTCCTGTTTCCGGTCGCCTGTTTCCGGTCCCCGGTTTTCCGACAACAGAGCGGTCGCTACATCGCGATGAGCACGGGGTAGATGCCGAGCTCTACTTTTGCTGCCCGCAGTGCGCGGGTCACCGGGATGCGGCCCTTGCGCTTCTCGTCGTTGGCGACGCGCTCGAGCTCGTCGAGCTCCGAGCGGTGGCCACGGCGACCGGCGGTATAGCGATAGAGCCGACTCTGGAGCTTGGCCGGGCTCCCCCAGCGCGCCTTCGCGGTGACGGCCTTGCCGTTGTCGGCTGCGTCCTCGAGCTTCACGCAGATGGGCTCGCTCTTTGGTCCGCTGGCGAAGCCATTGATGACGAGCGCGGTCGAGGCCACGCCTGCTTCGCGTGCGTCAGTGAGGCTGAGGCGCAGCTTGTCCTCGGCGCCTTGGGGAAGGCGCGCGGGCGCCACCAGCACGTCGCAGGAGAGAGCACGCGGCGTGTGATCCGTGATGACGGCGATGTCGCTGCCGATGAAGAAGCGTATCTCCACGATCTGCTCGTCGATGTCGAAGCGCACCAGGTTGGAACGCGGATACCCGACGACAGGAAGGGCCTCTTGCTCGAGGCCGGGGCGCTGCTCGAAGGCGTCGGGCAAGATCTTCGCTTGCGGTACGTGCACGTGCGAGTGCCGCGTGAACACGACCAGCGCGTGGTGGCGGCAGTCGGGCTTCTTGCCCGGGAGGTCCTCGGTGAGGTCGCCGCCGAGGTTGAGCGTGGCGATGATGTTCACGTCGTGCTTGCGCGCAGCCCGCACGAGGTTCGCGTACGCGACCCCTGATCCCGCTGCGCTCCAAGCGACGGCCTCGGAGAAAAAGATGGTCTCGCCGGGATCGACTTCGTGGAGCGCCTGCAGTGCGGCGTCCAGCGTACGCGCTTCATTGCCGAAGGGCAGCGCGGTCAGGTGGAATGCGGAAGCCACGGCGACCACGCTACCACGGTGTCCGCGCGACGGACGAGGGTGGTCGAGGCGGCCACGTTTGTGCTGTCAGCGTCGCGCAACTCGTAGATCCCGCACGGTTCGCGCGTGGCACGAAGCGCGCAATGACCCCGGTGATGGATGACCTGGTGCGCAGCCTCCTCGCCGATCTGAGCCATAGCCTCGACCGGCTCGCCGATGATCTGGGACCCGTGAGGCCTCGCCTCGCGCGCACGCTGCGGGTAGAGGCGCACCGTGCCGCCGAAGGCCCACCGATGCTGGCGCCAGCGACGGTCAAGCGGCGCGCGCTTCGGCCCCTGTTGTATCGCGCGCTCGCGGCCGGGGCGGTGGATGCCACACGCTTCGATCGGTTGATGACGGTGGAGGCGCGCTTGCGCCGGCATGCTGCGGATCGAGATCAGGGGTCGACGTCTGACTCGGCTTCGGATTCCTCGCCGTCGTCGGGCGGCGGAGATCCGATCGGAGTCGGTGGCGTCGGCAGCACGACGGTGCCGTCATCGGTCGGCACGTGCAGTGGTCCCTCTTGTCCGTCACCCAGCGCGTCGGCGCGCAGGTAGCGGAGCATGGCCTCCACGAGGCGCACCTGCGCGTGGCGCATGGCGGCCATGCGGCGCCAACGAAAGCCTTCCACCATGATGGAGAACACGATGACCTCGCCCTTGTCACCGACGTAGCCCGAGAGCGTGGATACGCTGTCGAGCGTGCCCGTCTTCGCGCGCACGAGGCCCGCGGCCGGCGTGCCATAGAAGCGCGCACGGATGGTGCCGTCGATGCCGGCCACCGCGAGCGATGGGATGAAGTCGGGCGCGACCTCCGGCTCGAAGTAGATGGCGCGCAGCAGCCGGGCCAGATCGATTGGGGTCACACGATTTTCGTGCGTGAGCCCGGAACCGTTCACCAGCTTGAAGCGCTCTTTGGCAATTCCATGTTCCACCAGCCAGTCGGTGACGGCGCGCGTTCCCTTCTCGAGGGTCCCGGGCAAGCCGAACAGCTCACCGCCCAGCGTCTTGTAGATGGCGTCGGCGATGAAGTTGTTCGAGGGCTTGTTGGAGAGGCGTGACACGTCGGCGAGTGGATCCGAGTGGTGTACCGCGAGCGCCACGGCATCCTTCGGCGCTGGGCCGGCCTTCACCTTGCCCTCGAGGACGATGCCGAAGTCCGCCAGCATCGCGGCCCACGTGTGCGCGGCGAGGAGAGCGCCGTCGGCCACTCGCTTGGCGACGGTGACGGTCCCGCGCGTCTCGCCGATGCGGCCTCGCACCACCACCACGAGGTGGTCGTCCTTGCTGCGATACGTATCGAGCGCGAGCCGGGTGCGCTTGCCCTTCACCGTCGTGGCGCGGTTCTCGATGGTGATGCCCGCCGTCGCTGGCTCGAGCGAGATGGCCGGCGCTCGCTTCGGCTCCGTCGGTCGCACCCGCACCACGATGGAGTTGCGGTTGAGGATGATCCCGGTCTCGCTCGCGCCGTCGTAGCCGATGGGACGGCGATCGACGAGCACATCACCGCGGATGCGCGCCACGCCCCGTGCCGACAGCGTGTGCGCCAGCTCCACCAGGTTCGCCGAAGACAGCGACGGATCCGAAGACCCGCGCAGCACCACGTCGCCGGCGATGACCCCGTCGAGATCCGGCGGCAGGCCGTACACCGCGGTGAGGTAGCGATAATCGCCACCCAGCCGCGAGATCGCCGCTGCGGTGGTGAGCATCTTCGTGTTCGACGCCGGGTTGAAGCGCTGATCGGCGTTGTGCGAGAACAGCATGTCGCCATCGGACACCGTGATGACGGCGACCCCCACGCGTGTGCCCGCCAGCGGCTGGTCGTGCAGCGCCGCTTCGAGTTGCTCGCGCAGCGCGGTGACCTTGCGCTCGTGCGCCGGCGATCCCTGCGGCGTGCGCGGCAGCGTGGTGCTGTGCTGCGGCGCGTTCTTGACGGACGCCACCGCACGATCCTTGGCCTGGGCCTTGGCCTGGGCCTTGGCCTGGGCCTGGGCCCTCGATTTCGCCGCAACGGCGACGGTGTTTCCTGCAAGCATCGCGGCAGCCACCAAGCAGGCAGCGAGCCCTGGGCCGGGCCTGCGATCGGCCGCACGTGCGTGCGCGTTCACCCCTTGGCGGTTTGCAGCTGCTTCTCGAGATCGAGCGAGGAGAACAGCTCGCTCTTGTTGGACGCGTCGAGGAACAACAGGTACGCGGCGACCTCGGCCTTGTCGTGCTTCGAGAGCAGCATCTTGCCGGCGGCCACGAGCTTCTCGGGCGGTGTGCTCTGCATGAAGTCGGCGTCGGTGAGCCCGGCCTGGTGCGGCACCTCGATGGCGTCGAGGAACTCGGCGAGCATGGGGCGGCGTGAACGAGTGAGCCACTCGAAGAGCAACGTGGCGGCGGTGGTAGCGGCCGGCTTTTGCTCGACGGTGCGCCAGACCTTGTCGGCCCAGTCCTCGTTGCGTCGCTTGGTGGACGTGTGGCTGGCGAGCCGCACGCTCGGAATGCTCGCTTCCTTGAGAACCTTCTTCATCGCATCGGATGTGAGCTCGAAGAAGATGGTCTTGGTCTTCTGCGCACCCATGTGGCGGCAGATCTCCTCGGGGGCCATCGGCATGATGGGACGGATCTTAGCGCATCTCGCTCGCCACGTCAGCTCTACGGCGGGGCCAAAGCGCATAGAAAACGAACGGCGCGAACATCACGAGCTCGGTGAGCATGACCCGGGCGCCCCAAGCCGAGAGCAGCCGCCGACCGATCGGGGCCACGGGGATCGGCCGAAGCGGGGCGAAGAACCGCTGCGCCGAGGCCGGCCAGAGGAGCGCGACGCCGAGCCCCCCGTCGGTGAGCGTGTCGAGGAGCCCGTGACTACAGACCACCAGCGTGCACAACACCATGCGTTTGACGCGGGACAGATCGCCGAGCGGGATGGCCAGCCCAGCTAGCACACCGACGACGAGTCCGACCAACAGCGAGTGCGACGCGCCGCGATGCCCGAAGGCGTCGGCATACGCCACGCCGAAGCGGAAGCCGAGGACGTCCGCATCGGGTAGCAGCGACAGCGCGGATAGCCACAGCATGGGCCCCACCGGACGCTGCCGGTCGGCCAAACGGCCCGCCGCAAGACCCACGGCGACGTGTCCCAGGCTGGCCATCTCCGCCTCAATCTACGCGAGCCAGCGCTGGCAATCTTCCCCGTATCCTTCCTCCTTTGACCCGGGGATGAGAGACAAGTACACTCTTTGCTCGTCGACGCCGTGACCCAGAGCTACGCACTGCGCTTCATCTCCGGCAAGTACCAGGGGGGCGAGTTCCCCCTGCGTACCGATCGCGAGATCGTGGTCGGAAGGTCAAACGAGCTCGACATGGTCCTGGTCGAGGACATGGTGTCGCGCAAGCACGCGAAGATCACCGCCACTGCCGACGCGATCCTCATCCAGGACCTCGGCTCCACCAACGGGACCTTCGTCAACGGCGAGAAGATCAAGAAGGTGCGCCTGAAGGAAGGCGACCGCATCCTGATCGGCACGTCGATCATCAAGCTCGTCGGTGTCGATTCGAGCCAGGCGCTCTCCGAAGAAAAAGCGCGCGAGAACCTCCGCGTCACGGGTCAGCGCCAGAACGTCTCCGGCGCCAACAAGCCCATGTCCGGCTCCATCGACGAGATCCCGCTCCCGGATCTTCTCCAGCTCCTGTCGACGAGCCGCAAGTCCGGTGTGCTCTCGGTGCGTGGAGAAGGCGGCTTCGGCCGCATCTACATGCGCAAGGGCCAGGTCTACTTCGCGTCGGTCAGCCCGGCCAGCTCGCAAGGCGCCCACGGCCCCGAGTTCGCCGAGGAGACCTACGAGGTCGCCCCGCGCAAAGCGATGTTCCGCATCCTCACGTGGGTCTCGGGCAGCTTCGAGCTCGAGCCACCCGACGAGAAATCGGTCCTCGAGGAGATCCAGGAGTCGACCGAAGCGCTGCTGATGGAAGGGATGCGCCAGCTCGACGAGTTCCGCCGCATCGAGTCGATGCTCCCCGACGCCAACGCCACGCTCGCCCTCGCGCATCCTCTTTCGGCCGAGCTGAAGGCGCTGCAGCCGAACGAGCTCGAGGTGCTGCAGCTGGTGCACAACTTCGGCCGGCTCACGACGATCCTCGACGGCAGCTCCCGCACCGATCTCGACACTGCCACGATCATCCAGTCTCTGATCGAACGCGGCTACGTCGCTCCGCGCTGAGCGTTCGCGAGGCACTTCGACGTGGCGCTCAGCCCGGGCGCACGCGCAGGGGCGGAGGCGCGTCGCACAGAGGGCACTCCTTCTTGCGCGCGATCGGTCCGCAGCTCTTGCACTCCACGCGTTGACCGTGGAAGCCCTCGTCGTACAGCTCCGTCGAGGATCGCGCTTTCTCGGCGCGCTTGCCCTCGTAGGTGACGCGCGCTGGCAGCAGCGCCACGTAGCGTAGCTCCTCGTTCTCGCATTCCGGGCATTGCACAGGGACCGGCCACGCGTTGGTGCTACCGAGCGCTTTCTCGAGTCCGCCAGGCGCGTGACAGCGCGGGCACACATCGGCCACGAACTGCTGCTGGTTGCAAGCGGCGCAGCGCACCTCGAACACACCGTCGACGAACTTCTCGCCGTCGTAGACCCACGTCACCTTGTTCACGGGCTCGCCGCCCATGATGGGCACGATGCCGTCGACGTAGCTGTGGAACACGCGCTTCTGCGAGCCGCAGCCTTTGCAACCACTGCCGATCAGCGACTCGAGCCCTGGCTCGTCGAGGAGGCCCACTACGAGGTCAACCTTCGGCCTTCCAGCGCACGCCGGTGGGTACGTCCTCGATCGCCACGCCGCGCGACTTGAGCTGGTTGCGAATGCCGTCGGCCGTCGGGAAGTCACGCGCCTTCTTCGCGGCCTGACGCGACAGCAAGCACAGCTCGATGGTCGCGTCGTCGAGCGTGCCGGCCTCGGCGAGCTGTCGCAAGGCAGCGTCGCTCGCGACCGCTTCCGCGAGGCGGGCCTTGTCGACGAGGCCCATGCGCCTGCGCACCAGCACGTCGACCACGGCGTCGATGGCATGCAGCGTGGCGACGGTGGCCGCAGCGTCGGCGGGTGTGAGCTGGTACTGGTTCATGCGACCGATCATCTCGAGCAGCGCGGCCATCGCTTGCTCCATGTTGAGATCGTCGTCGAGGGCCTTGTCGAACGCGGCAACGCCCTGCTCGAGCGAGCCCCGCACGGCTGGATCGCACTGGCTCGCATCCGCGCTGCCGGCGAGCTCGACCGCACGCTCGTACAACGATTGGATGCGACTGACCGCGTTCTTCGCCTGCGTCAGCGAGTCGAAGCTGAAGTTCATCGGCTGGCAGTAGCGCGTCCACAAGAGCGCGAGGCGCAGCACCGGAGCGGTGATGGCGCCCGCCTCGAAGCCGGCTAGGATGAGCTTGTCGCGCAGCTCGGGCCGCTTCGCAGCAACGGGATCGATCAGATCGCGCACGGTGTAGAACGAGCCGTCCGACTTGCTCATCTTGCCGCCCTCGACGAGCAGATGACGGCCGTGCACCCAGTAGCGAGCGAAGCTACGACGCGTCTCGTCGGGATTGACGGGTGAGGCCACCTGGATATCGAGCGCCGCGCAGCTCTGCGCGAGCTCGCACTCGTGGTGCGGGAAGATGTTGTCCTCGCCCCCGGTGTGGATGTCGATCGTCTCGCCGAGCGTGGCGAGCACCATCGCCGAGCACTCGAGGTGCCAGCCGGGGAAGCCCTTCTTCACGCGCGGGTCGATGCCACTCGGGCGCAGCTTACGGAGGCGCGCCCAGTCGTCGCCTTGCCAGCCCGTGGGCGAGTGCGGATCCCACTGCATGAGGTGGCGCTCGTCCACCTTCCACAGCGCGAAGTCACGCGGGTCGCGTTTCTCTTTGCGCACCTCGACGCGGGCGCCGGACTCGAGCTCGTCCTGCACCTTGCCCGAGAGCTTGCCGTAGTCCGCGAACGTCTCGATGGAGAAGTACACCTGCCCTTTGTCGTCGGTGTACGCGTGGCCGCGATCGATGAGCTGCTGGATCATGAGCAGCATCTCGGGGACAAAGCGCGTCGCGCGCGGGTGCAGGGCGGCGTCGGCAGACTCGGTCCCGCTGTAGTTGCGCAGGCGCAGCTGCTTGGCGTCGTTCTCGAACGCGGCGATGAAGTGATCGGCCACGCGATAGGGATCCCAGCCCAGCTCACGTGCCGCCTTGGCCAGCTTGTCCTCGCCGGTGGCATCGGCGAGGTGGTCCTGCGTCATGTGGCCCACGTCGGTGATGTTCATCACGTGGCGCACCTTGTAGCCGCGGCGCTCGAGCACGCGGCGCAGGAGGTCCGCAAAGAGAAAGCTGCGGAAGTTTCCGATGTGCGCGAACGAGTAGACCGTGGGTCCGCAGCTGTACATCGTCACCGACGAGCCACTCGGGTCGAGCGGGCGGAACGGCTCGATCTGTTTCGAGTACGTGTTGCTGAGGCGCAGCATGGCTGCGCAAACTACCACTGCCCGAGGCTGCGGTCAGCCTCGCTTGGAAAACGACGCGACCGCGTTCGACAGGTGCTTGTTGAAGTCGCTGCGGCGCGGACCCTTGCGATAGCGGAGCAGGGCGCGAAGCAGCGCCGAAGGCACCAGCGGATCCGCGTGCTCGTCGCTCAGAAGCGCGTGGGCGAGGGTGCGCTCCGTGAGATCTTCGCCGGAGGCTGCGTCGAGGACACGGACCTCCTCTTTGCCCACGAGATCGAGCAGCTCGTCGAGGTTGATGTAGCGGCTCTCGCGCGTGTCGTAGAGGCGGCGATTGCCGTACTTCTTCACCACGCGCGAACCGTCGTCGGGAACGACGATTGCCGGGGGCCGACCGCGGCGGCGCGTGGGCTTTTCCATTTCGTAACCGTACGCTCGCGATTGTGCAGTGCAACATTTTTGCCGGCACCATCGCAGTAGAAGTGCTAGGGCTTCGGATCGGTCGGCGCGGGTCGGACCTTCTGACGCAGCGCGAACAGCACGTGCCGGTACACGTCCTCTGACAACACCAGCGACGAATGGCCGAGCGGCACGCTCATGTGGCTGGCCTCCTCGAGGATCGAGGAAGCGGGCGGACAGATCCAGTCGCGGTCGGCGACGATGGTGTAGTACTGCACGCTCCGCGGGTTCTGCCCGGCCATGAGGTCACGCAAGAAACGCGAACCGGGCAAGAGCTGCCACGCGCTCGTCGAGAGCAGCCCCATGGTGGCGACCCCGGCGAGGGCGGCCCACGTGCCTTTGAGTGGCGTGCCGAGCATGACGAGCTTGCGCACCCGATCCGCGCCGCCGAGCTTCTTGATGTAATAGAGGCCGATGAGCCCGCCCATCGAGTGGCCGATGATGTCGATCTTCTTCACCGGCGTCTGGGCGAGGATGGCTTCGATCTTCCGGTGGATGAGGAACGCGGAGCTGCGGATGTCGCGCACGTTCAGCATGCCGAGGTTGAACGAGAAGACGCAGATGCCGTCGTCGTTCAGCCGGCGCTCCATCATGTACATGGAGCCGCGGGTGCCGAAGTACCCGTGGATCAGCAGCACGGGAGGGTGGTTCTCGTCGATGGACTCGAAGAACTTTCGACGCTGGATGCGGTTGCCGCGGGCGAGATGACGAAAGTACGACATCATGTCGCGCGCGCCGGAGAGGTCGTGACGGACGCTCTGGTCGAGCTCGCGCAGACGGATGCCCGGCCGACGGAGCAAGCGGCGGACTCGCGAGAAATATGGAGCGTTATCCGCCACTACCCTTTGCGACCGGCGAAGCCGGCGCCGTGAACATCCAGGAAAATTCTACAACTCACGATCCTTTCAACATAACGCCGGGGGTTCCCGACGGCAATGTAAGCGGAACGGGGGTTTTGTCGGTGTCGTGATAAGCTCACGCCCCCGCTATGGATGCCGCATCCCGCCGTAGCTTCCACGTAGGCAAGTACCACTGCGTGGAATCGATCGCCCAGTCGCCCCTCGGTGAGGTCTTCCGCGCCAAGGTGTACGGGGTCGCGGGCCTCGAGAAGCAGTACGCGCTGCGTCAGATCGACCCCTCGCTGCGCGTGGATCCCGAGCTGCGGACCAAGTTGCTCGATGCGGCGCGCTGGTATGCGCGGCTCGAGCACGACCGCATTGCGCGCCTCACCGATATCGAGGACGAGGCCGAGAGCCTTTATCTGGTGGTCGATCTCGCGCGAGGGATCGACCTGCAACGCCTGGGGGCTCACCTCCGCAGCCGTGGTGAGAGCCTGCCGGCGGATCAGGCGATCCTGGTGGCCCTCGACGTGGCGGAAGCGTTGGAGGTCGCGCATGGCGCCGGGGTGGTCCACGCGGGTCTGACCCCGAGCGTGGTGTCCGTGCTCGGGGAAGGCGAAGTTCGCGTCAGTGACTTCGCGATCGGCGCTGTGCTGTCACGTCCCGGCTGGACCGAGGACAACGGGCTGGCCCCGCTGCTCGCGTACACCGCGCCCGAGCGACTCCAAGGCGAGGCGCCCAACCCCTTCAGCGATCTGTGGTCCGTCGGTGCGTTGCTCTACGAGCTGTGCACCGGCCAACCGCTGCTCGAGGGCGCCACCGCTGCAGCGCTCGCGACCTCACGCGCGCTGCCCATCGCATGGGAGAGGTTGCCGACGCGCCCCGGCCTGCGCGAGCTGCTCGAGAGGCTGCTGTCGAACGACCCGATGTCGCGTCCCCACTCCGCGAACGAGCTGAAGGAAGCGCTGGCTGCCTTGCTCGGTCTCGATCTGAGTCGTGCGCGAGCCGGTCTGCAGGGACTCGCGAAGCGCGCGCTCGGTCGCGCGATGACGCGTACGGGTAGCTTCGCGGCGGTCGCGATTCCCTCGGCGTCGTTCCAGTCGCACACGCCGGAGGCACCTGCCGTCGTGCCGCAGGCCAATGCGGCTGCGCGCACGCTCGTCGGGATCAGCACCGCGGCGCCGGCGGGACCCTTGCCGGCTCTCGCGCCACCCGCGGCACCGACGAAGGGTCGGACCTGGGCCCCGCCGCGCGCGACCGGGAGCATGCCCATCGTCACCGACCACGGCGGACCCATCACGCTGCGCGGCATGGGCAACGCAAACTCGGAGAGTGAACCTCCGCAGATGGAGCTCGCGGTGCTGCCCCCCGAGGAAACGTCCACGCACGGTGGCGAGAGCGACCGAAAGTTGCCGGTGCCGTTCGAGGAGGCGCTCACGTCGCCCCATGATCGGATGAATCTCGCCGAGACCACGCTGATCGACGATCCCGTCGTCATGATGGAGGCCAACCCCAGCGACAGCGCGGCAAACCAGATCGAGCAATCCGAGCTGATCACCGTCGAGGAGGGGCCGACGAATCCGCTCGCGCGGGGCTTGCCGCCGCCGCCTCCTCCTCCCGAGTCCGTGCTCGCGCCTCCGATCTTGCGTGCTCCGGTGCAGCAGGTCGCCGCGCCCATCCCGTCGGTCGCGGATACCCTGCGCGATTCGAAGCCGCCCACCATGCCACCGGTCGCGCCGAAGCCGCAAAGCGGAACGGGTGCGGGCCTCGCCATCGCGCTCGTCGGCCTCGTGCTCGTTGCCGGTGGTGGCGGTTGGCTGTGGTGGAAGCGCCACGCAGCGGCGACGCCGGTCGCGACCGTCGCAGCCGGCGGTGAGCCCGTGCATGCTGCGACGAAGGATCCGACGCCCCAGCCCGCAGAGCCACACGATCCGACGCCGACACCCGTCGCTGCGGCAGGCCTGGGATCGCTCACGGTGGAGACTCTGCCGAGTGGTGCCGACGTGTGGATCGATGGAGATCGAAAGGGCCTCTCACCGCTCACAGTCCCGGTTCCGGTCGGTGCGCACAAGATCGCGCTGCTGCTCGTCGGCAAGAAAGCGCTGCACAAGGACGTCACCGTTGCTGCGTCGGACACCAATGTGCGCGAGAGCCTCGAGCCGATCGCGCTGCCCGATGGCTTCGCCGGAAGCGGCGGGCTCAAGGTGCGCTGCAAGACCGCAGGCGAGTTGCGCATCCTCGTCGATGGGAACGACACCGGCCTGACCTGTCCGAATCCGGATCGCATCTCGCTGCAGCCGGGCACCCACAATATCGGCCTCTACTCGCCGCGGACGGGCGAGACGAAGACGGTCGAGGGCGAGGTCGACGATGATCCCGATCGTTCGACTCGCATCTACACCCGCTATTGACCCACACACGCACCCGAGGAGAGCTCATGCGCACGACCTTGCTGGCCCTGGCCTTCTGCTTCACGTCGTTGTCGAGCGCGGCGGTCCATGCCGACACGAGCAAGACCGACGACATCCGAAAGCTGCTGGCCATCACGGGGTCCGCGCAGCTCGGCACGCAGGTGATGACCCAGTTGATGGGCACCATGAGACAGAGCATGCCCAACGTCCCGGACAAGTTCTGGAGCGACTTTCAGAAGGAAGTGCGCGCCGACGAGCTCATCGATCTCATCGTGCCCGTCTACGACAAGAACCTCTCGCAGGACGACGTGCGCGCTCTCATCAAGTTCTACGAGACGCCCACGGGCAAGCGCTTCGTCGCTGCGCTGCCGGTTATCACGCAACAGTCGATGGTGGTCGGCCAGGAGTGGGGCCGAGGCATCGCGCAGCGCGTGGTCGATCGCCTGAAGGTGGAGGAGGCCAAAGCCTCCGAGGGCAACAAGAAGCCGGCGAAGAACAAGTAACCGCGGGCTGCGCCTAGGCGAGATCGTCGTCGGCGTCTTGACGTGGATTGAGGCCGTACTTGCGGATGAGCTCGCGCAGGTGCTTGCGGTCGATCTGCGCCTCGCGCGCCGCGGCCGACAAGTTCATCTTGTGGCGCTTCATCAGATCCACGATGTACTCGCGCTCGAAGGTCTCCACCAGCTGACCCTTCGCTTCCTTGAACGGTAGATCGGTGCGGATGCCGAGCGCGGGCTGACCCGCGCCGTCGGCACCGAGCACGTCGTCGAGGTTGAGCGAGTCGCCCCTCGACAGCACGCAGGCGCGCTCGATGACGTTGCGGAGCTCACGCACATTGCCGGGCCACGCGTACGCGCGCAGGCGTTGGAAGTCTTCCGCCGTGATGACGAGAGGCTTCCCCGCCGAGAAGCTGCGCACGAAGTGCTCGACGAGGAGGTTGATGTCCTGGCCACGCTCGCGGAGCGGCGGGAGGTTCACGCGGATGACTGCGAGGCGATAATACAGATCCTCGCGGAACGCCTTCTTCGCGACCTCTTCGCGCAGGTCGCGGTTGGTGGCGGCGATGACACGAAGATCTACTTTTTCGTACGTGTTGGCGCCGACCTTGCGTACGGCGCGCTTGTCGAGCGCCCGCAGCAAGGCGGGCTGCATGTCGATGGGGAGCTCGCCGATCTCGTCGAGGAAGATGGTGCCGCCGTTGGCTTCGGCGAACGCGCCTTTGCGATCGGCTACGGCGCCGGTGAACGAACCCTTCACGTGACCGAACAGCGCGCTCTCGATGAGCTCGCGTGGGATTGCACCGCAGTCGACCACCACGAAGGGACCCTTCGCACGGCGCGAATGATTGTGGATCTCCTCGGCAATCAGCTCCTTGCCGGTGCCCGTCTCACCCTCGATGAGCACAGTCGCATCGTTCGGCGAGATGTCGCCGAGCAAAGCGAACAGCCGTCGCATCTTCGTGTCGCGACCGACGAGCTGACCGAAGGTGTCGGACTCGGCCTCGACCGGCTCCACGATCTCTTCGTCCGGCAAGAACTTGATGAGCGTACGGCCCACCTTGATCTCGGCGCCGAAGCTGACGGCGATCTCCTTGAAGCGTGAGCCTTGGATGAACGTGCCGTTGGTCGACCCCAGGTCTCGGACCAACACTTCGTCGCCTTCGAGTAGTGCCATCGCGTGGCGGCGCGACACCGTCTTGTCCGACAAGACCAGGTCGCAGTTGGGCGCGGAGCCAAAGGTTACCGGCTCTTCGCCGAGCTGGACCTGCTCACCGCGGTCCGGACCTTTGATGACGACGAAGGTTCCACCGCGACGCTGACGCGTGAAGGCTGGCGCCTCATCGAGGAGGCTGGTGGCATTCGGCTCGCGGGTCACTGGCGCCGACAAGATAGCGCGACCGTAACGCATGGGTCAACGCGGCGTATTGCGTGTTGAAGCGATCGTCGTTGTTGAATTCAGGGACTGAATTCAGGCGAGCTGCCGGAGAGAAGCGCGCCCACGCCGATGCCGAGCGCGATGAGCAGCATGATGAGCCCCACGGTGAAGATCGTCGTGGTCACCTTGGAGCGATTGAGGCCTGGGGTGAGGCTGACCGGTGCCCGACCGGGCGTTGCCGTCGCGGGTCCCGTCGTGCGGGTAGCGGCCGGTGTGCTCGGTGCCGACGAGCTCGGGCGAGCCTCGTTGCGTGCCGAGATCGCGAGCCTGCCGCTGTCCGTGATGCGCGTTGGCTGGTCGGCCGCCAACGGGGCTTCGCGCGGCTCAGGCGGCGGTGGACTGCTTCGTGGCACCGGCGCGGAGAACGTCGCGCGGGGCGCCATCGATTCGAGCCGACGTGGTGCCCGCTGCGGCTCCGGTGCAGGAGGCCGGGGTGTCGCACGTCGCGGTGCCCCGGCGGGTGCGGCGAGGTGCGTCCTCGCGAAGGGATCGGGCGCGACGGTGGTGGTCGTCAGATCGAACTCCTCATCGCCGACCGGAATGACCGAGGTCAGCTCCTTCGCCGGCGGCAGCGGCGCGCGCAAGGAGGGTGGACGATCGTTGAACTCGTCCGAATCCTCGTCGGTGAGGATGACCCCGGTGACATCCGGGCCCTCGATGCTGGTGCCACCACCGTCGAGCGTGGCGTGCGCTGGCACATCGAGGCTGAGCCAGTGCGCGGAATCCTCCCCACAGGCTCGCCGCAGATCTTCCGCGAGCGCGTCCATGCCGAGCTCACGCCGCGTGTGCTCCGCGAGCCGCAACAACGCTGACTGAAACTCGCTCGCGGACGAGAAGCGCGCTTCGCGATCGAGCGACAGCGCACGCAACACGATCTGGTCGAGGTCGGATGACACCTCGGGACGCTTGCGCGACGGCGCCCTGATGGGCTGCGCGAAGATCACCGCGGCCGGTGACAGCGCGTTGCCGACGAACAAGCGCTCGGCGGTGAGCAGCTCGTAGAGCACCACTCCGACGGCAAATAGGTCCGTGCGCGGGTCGACCGGCTCGCCGCGCGCTTGCTCCGGCGCCATGTAGCCGACCTTGCCCTTCACCTTGAACACCACCGAGCCCTGCGTCGGTGCCTTCGCGATGCCGAAGTCGGTGAGCTTCACCTCGCCGTTCGAGCCGAGGAGGATGTTGGAAGGCGAGACGTCGCGGTGGATGAGCCCGAGCGGTGTGCCATTCGGCGCCGCCTTGTTGTGCGCGTAGTCGAGAGCGGCCAGGATCTCGGTCACCACGTAGAGCGCCGAGGCGACCGTGAGCTTTGCGTGACGCCGCTTGGCGCGTCGGAGCAGTGACCGCAGATCTCCGCCGCGCACGTACTCCAGCACCATGAAGTAATCCTCGCCGGCGTTCACGAGGTCGAGCGTGCGCACGATGTTCGGGTGATCGAGGCTGGCCGTGAGCCGCGCCTCTCGCAGGAACATCTCGATGAGCTTCGGGTCCGCGGTGTGCTCGGGCAGCAGTTGCTTCAGCACCACGTCCGCCGCTTGCCCGTCGAGGGCGGTGCCCCGGTGGCTCGCGCTCACTCGGCGGCCCAGGTAGATCGCACCCATGCCACCCTCCGCCAGCGGAGACACCACGGCGTAGCGGTGACGATCGGTTTCGAGAAAGGAGTGATCCACGCGACTAGAGTCCGAGGATAGGGGCTGCTCCCCACGCTGGCAAACCCTGTCCGTCGGTTCCGCTATGATGAGCAGCCCATGCCCATGGCGACGGTCAGCACCGCGACCCAGCTGGCGCTTCTGCGTTGGCGGCGCGCGCGCGAGCTCGAGATGCGACGCGAGCTCACCGTGTGTCAGGCGCAGCGGAGCGCGTCGCGTCGTGACTTGCTACAAGCCGAGGCAACGCGGCGCCGCACCGAAAGCGCTCTCGCGCAGAGCCGTGGCGAGCGCTTGCTGCCCGGAGCGCGGCTGACCGCCGGACGCATGGCGCATCGCGAGTCGTTCGAGCTCATGCTGGGTGACCGTTTGATGCAGGCACGGCTCGCCGAGAAAAAGGCTCGCGCCAAGCTCGATCGAGTCGAGCACGCGTTGTCGGATGCCCAGCGCGCGTTGTCCGAGGCCGTGCTCGCGCGCCAACGCTCCGAGGCCATGCAGGCCACCGAGCGCGCTCTCGCGGCCCGCGGCAGAGAGCGTCGCGAAAATGCCGACGCAGAAGATCGATTTCGTCCCGGCCTGCCGCGTTCTCGCCGTCGCTCCTGAGCTCTGCTAAAGTGCGGCCCCATGCAAAGCCGCTTTGCTCTCGCGACCCTCCACAGAAGCTTCGTCGCCACGAAGAGAAGCTTCGCAGTCACCATTGCTCTCGGGACGGGGGTACTCGCCTCGGGGTGCGCCACCGTCGGTGAGCCACCGCGTCCAGGTGGCATCGTGCACCGCTACGATCAAGGCCGTACCGGTGGCCATGCCAACGTCTACTACTTCGAAACGCAGTCGGGTCCGATCATCGTCGACGTGCCACTCACCAAGTCCGCAGCCAAATCGCTGAAGCGCGGCCTCGAGCGTCCGTACCGCATCTTCGTGACCGCGGCGCGCGCCGAGCGCTTCGCTTCGCTCGATCTGATGCGCGAGGGAGAGGTGCTCGCCTCGACCACGCCGGCGATCGCCACCGAGATCAAGGACTATGGCGGCAACCGCCTCGGCGCAGCCCGCAAGCGGGACGGCAACGATGTGCCAGTGGAGATCACCCCGCCCGCGCCCACCGTCGAGGAGCGCACGCACGCGATGCTCGGCGAGGTCGAGGTCGAGCTGTTACCCCTCGGCCCGGCCGAGTCGGAGAGCTCGCTCGCGTTGTTCCTGCCGAAGACGGGCGAGCTCATCACGGGCGACGTCATCGCGGGTGGCGATCACCTGGATCTCACCTGGGGCCGCTCGGTGGTCTGGCAGGCTCGCATCAACGAGCTGAAAGCCCTGTCGCCGAAGTCGGTGTACCCGGGCCACGGCAAGCCGGGCGGGCCGGAGCTGCTCGACGAGGCCGCTGCCTACCTCAAGTTCTTCCACGACGTCGTGGCCGAGCGCGTGAAGCCCGGCGCAGCGCAGAAGATCACCGCGATCGACAAGCGCAACATCAAGCAGCAGATCCTGGCGAAGTATCCGAAGCTCGGTCGCGCGGACCTGCTCGATCGGTCCATCGCTGCCGAGTACGCGGTGCAGCTTCAGGCGTTGCCGCCTTCCGCCACGCCCGAGGGCCAAGGACTGCCGTCGACGGCGCCGACCGCACCCGGTGGCAACGCGCCGCCGGCATCGACCACGACCTCACCGGCGAACGCGCCGGGCGCTCCGACCAAGACGGCCGCGCCGGGCGAGAAGAAGGACGACGATCTCCTCAACACCGCGCCGAAGCCGAGCGGCCACAAGAAGCAGACGAAGAAGAAGTAAGCGTCACGGCAGCAGCAAGAGGCGCAGGTAGCCAGCGTCGCCGAGCTGCCGGTAGCTCTCGTGCGGAACCGGGTTCAGGAGCGGTAGCCGGTTCCGCGGCCACAACAACAGCGACGGGCGGATTGCGATGGCAATGGCGCGATCGGGCGGCGCAGCCAAGATCGCAGGCGCTGGCATTCCCGTCGCGCGCAGGCCTTCGGCCGCGAGCACGTCGCTCTCGAGCTCCACGAACACGTGCACGGGTCCGCCACCGTACACCCGCGCGGAATACGGATGTGCGTTGAAGGTGTAGATGGGGAGACCACGCGGGGCTCGGGCGAGCAACGTGCGCGTGTCCTCGTCGCCCATGCGATCGCCCAGGTTGCGCGGGAGGTGCGTGACCACCGAACCGATGACGAGGAGTGCGGTCGCCACGCTCTTGAGGGTCGCGCCGAGCGGTAGCTTCATGGCGAGCCAGCCCGCGGCGATGGCGAAGGCAGGGTAGGCGAGCAGCAGGTAGTAATCGTAGCGCGAGCGAGCGATGGTGTAGACGAGCGTCACGCCGAGGGCCCAGCCACCGACGAGCAGCTCGGGCTCCTTGCCGCGCCGCAGGCCGGAGATCGCTGCGCACACCGCTGCGACGATGAACCAGATCGCGAACGGCCAGCGCTCCGACTTCCACAGCTCGCGCAGGTAGAACCAAGGGCCCGTTCGGTGCAGAAGACCGGCCCCCGCGCGACCGATCAGGCTCTGCACGAAGAAGCAGTCGACGAACACGCGACCGTGGTGCGCGACCATGTAGAGATGCCACGGCGCCGCGAGGAGTAGCGCGACGACGAGGCCGAGCGACACATCGCGGGCTGCGTAGCGACGGGGGCGCTTGGCACGCGCGGCGGCGATCGCATCCGCGAGCGGCGCCGCCAATGGCAAGAGACCCACGAGCTGCTTGGTGAGGAGCGCGCCGGCCAGACAAACACCGAACCAGATCATCGACCGTCGCCGTCGCTGCGGGTCGTACCAAGCCCACAGGGCGCCGAGCACGAAGCACATCAGCAGAGGCTCGCTCTCGTAGGCGCGCGCATAGCCCACAAAGAGATCGGCCGTGGCCAAGAGGATGCCGGCCAGCACGCCGATGACCGGCGAGAACATGCGCATGCCGACGAGCACCGTCAAAGCAACGGCGAGGGCGCACAAGAACGCGTTCACCACGCGCACAGGGGGCTCGACCGGATCGGTGCCCATCACGCGGTACGCCGCGGCGAGCACCCAGATCGCGGCCGGGGGACGCGGAAACACCGACTGCCCATCGAAGTGCAGCTCGGCCACGTTGCCGGTATGCACCATCTCTAGTGCCATCTCGGCGTAGATCGACTCGTCGCCATTCGCCAACGCGGCCTGCGACAGCCCGATGCGATACAGCGGCGGCAGTGCCACCAACGCGACCAATGCGAGCAGCACCGCGACGGTGCGGGCACGTCCCGCGCTGGGCGTGGAGGGAGGTGGCAGGTCTGGGTTCTTTGACACGGGTGGCTGCGGTTTGTGAAACTCTATCGTATGTCTGTCGAGGCGCCGCGTTGGGAGGTCAGTTGGTCGGATTTCGGGACGCTCTGCCGCGGGCTCGCGGTCGAGGTCCACGAGCTCGCGAAGCGCATGGAGCTGCCCGACGGCAAGTTCGATGCGGTCGTGGGCATCGCGCGGGGCGGTGCCATCGTGGGCACCACGCTCGCGTTCATGCTCAACTACGAATACTTCCCGATCCGGCTGGCGAAGCGGGGGGGCGTCACCCGCGTGTTGGTACCACCGACCCGAGATCTCGCCGACAAGCACGTCCTCCTCGTCGACGATCTGTCGCGCACTGGAGAGACGTTCAAGATCGCGATGCACGAGCTGCGTCGCGTCGGCGCTCGCAGCGTCACCACCTGTGCGCTCGTGCGGCGCGAGCCCGGGTTCAAGCCCGACATCGCGGCCCGCACCGCAACCGCTGCCGACAAGGTCGTCTTCCCCTGGGGCCGCGAGGTCCTCGTCGACGGCAAATTCGAGCTCCGCAAGCTCTAGCCCTGATTCGTCTGGGCGATATCACTCCGCGACGTGACGGGTCCCTGTCAGACAGCGCCCTGTCTCGGGTTCACTCCGCTGGCTTCCTTCGCAGGAGGATCCAGTCTTCATTCTGAGGTCACGGCCTGCTCGAGGACGCACCTTGCAAGGGTTTGCTCGGTGAGACGAACGCCAGCTGCGCTCACCGCTCAACAGGGCGCTATCTGCCACCCGTAACGACGCGGAGCTCTATCTGGGGTCGTTTTCTCGGCCCATCTACGCAGTGCTGCGCCGCTTCAAGGCAGCGCACCGTACGGGATCCGGGAACAGTCACAACGACGACGAGCACCGAGGCGAGCAAAAATGATCGCGAGCGAAGCGAGCCACCGCTGTCTCTGTACAACCCAAACCAGATAGACCCCGACCGTGACGCGGGTGGCAGGCTGCGCCCTGTTGAGCGGAGTGCACCAGCACTCGGCAGCCATGGCCCTGGCGTGAGCGTTGGCGATCCCCGGGTCGCTGCTTTGCGATCCCCGCTTCGCCCGGATCCCCGCCTGAGTGGCTCAGCAGTCGATCTGGAACGAGGCCAGGCACCAACCCATGCCGGGGTAGTCGGCTTCGTTCATCGGGCAACACTTCGCGTCTTTGCCGCACTCGCCGCTCCCGCGACAAACCGTGGCCTCGCCGGGCTCACACGCGTTGCTGCACTGGATCCGGCTGCCAGAGGCGCGAAACGCGACGCAGCACACCTTCCCGACGCAGTCCTCGGCCCCGTCGCACAGCAGCTCATCGCCCGGGCTTGCAGGGCATTCCGTTCTGACAAGACCCGTGAGCGGTCGGGGGAGATCGCAGGCCTACTTCAGCTTCGGTAAACGCTGCTTCACGTCGTCGATTCCCTGCCAGGGATCTCGTTTGCGCTTGCGCAGGTAGGTGATGGCCGACTTGAGGTCGAACGTCTGCGGTCCGGATAGCTTGCGCAGCTCGCGCCAGCTGATGGGCAGGGCGACGGTTGCCTTCGGTTTGCGGCGCAACGAGTAGCTGGCCACGCTGGTGGCGCCGCGTCCGTTGCGGAGGTAGTCGATGAAGATCTTGCCGTGGCGCTTGGCCTTCGTCATGACCGAGACGAAGCGATCCGGCTGGGCGCTCTCGAGCACCACCGCGAACTGGCGCGCGAACTCCTTCGCTTCGTCCCACGGCGTCGGCAAGATGGGCACCACCACGTGCAGGCCTTTTCCGCCCGATGTGCGCAGGTAGGATTCGAGCTTCGCCTTGTCGAGGATGTCGTGCATCAGCTCGGCGGCGCTCACCACGTCGGCCCAGGACACGTCGTCGGCAGGGTCGAGGTCGAACACGATACGGTCGCAGCGATCGGGATCGTCGATGTGGGTGCCCCAGGGATGAACCTCGATGGTGTTCATCTGGATCAGCCGCAGCAGGCCGGTCTCGTCGTCGACGTACACGTGATCTTCTACTTTTCCGTGGCTGTCCGCGATGGGCGCGCCCTTCACGTCCTTGCCCAGGCCGCGACCCATGTGCTTCTGGAAGAAGCACTGGCCGGCGACGCCGTCGGGGCACCGCACGAGCGACAGGGGGCGCTTCGCGATCTCGGGCAGCAGCAGGGGCGCGACTTCCGTGTAGTACGCGAACACGTCGGCCTTTGTGTAGCCAGTCTCCGCGAACACCACGCGGTCGCCGTTCGTCACCTTCACGCCGACACCACGATCCCCAGCCTCGTCGACCTCCTTCGCCGTCTTGTCGAGGCGCAGCGCCTTCACCGATGGCTGGCGCAAGAGCCCCATCGTGCTCTTGCTGTGGTGCTCCACCTCCACCACGAACCGAGGCTCCACCCAGTGCACCTTGCGCAGATCGCGCTCGGCCGACGCCATGCTCTTCTCCGTGACCGGCGGCGTCTTGCGCGCGAGCTTGGGCAGCGCGGTGGCAAGCTGATGGAGCACCTTGGCGTGCAGGCCAGCGCCGACCATGCCGGCGTACTCCCATTTGTCGGCGGCGTTGCGACGCGCGACCGCCAGCGCGCCTACACCGACGCGAGCGCCACGCGGATCGGTCCAGCCTACCACCACCAGCTCTTCGCTCGCTCGAGGCCGACACTTGCGCCAATCGTCTCCGCGACCCGCGAGATACGTCGACTCCGCGCGCTTCGACACGAGGCCCTCGTGGCCCGCGGCAAGCGCCGCGCTAAGTAACTTGGCTCCGTCGCCCTCTTCGTACTTGCTCTCTTGCAGGAGTGGGCTCTTCGCTCGCTCGAGCAATGCGTGCAACGCGCGCTTGCGCTCTCGCAGGGGGTGCGTCGAGAAGTCCACGCCGTTCACCGACAGGATGTCGAACACGATGTAGCGCAGGTCTGCCTTCGTGTCGCCGGACAGCTTTGCCTGCAGTGCGTTGAAGCTCACCGGCCTCTTGCCCTTGTGCTCGACGGCGACCAATTCCCCGTCGAGTTGCAGCGAGTCGGCCCCCAGCGCTGCGATCGCATTCGCGATCTCGGGAACGCGTGCCGTCCACTCGATCGCGTTGCGCGACCACAGCCGCACGTCGCCGTCGCTGCACGTCGCGAGCAAGCGGTACCCGTCGAGCTTGGGCTCGTGCAGCCATTCGCTCCCCGAAGGTGGTGCGTCCACCAGGTGACAAAGCTCGGGCGCGAACGCGCGGTCGGTCGCCACGCGCTTCTTCTCGGTGCGGTTGCTGTGCCACACGCGCTTCGAACGAATGCGATCCTCGGGATCGCCGATCAGATCGTCCGACTCGAAGTTGCCCGCTTCATCGTCCGCCACCTTGCGCAACAACCAGCTCGGCTTCTTCCCGTTGCGCCCCGTGCGCACGAGGTCCCACTCGCCGCGAAGCTTCTCGCCGTGGAGCGAGAAGTGCAGGTGACCCTTCGCGAGCTGCTTGCCGATGTCCTGGTCGGTGCTCCACGTGCCGTGATCGAAGATCATCACGTCACCCGCGCCGTAGTTGCCCTCGGGGATGCTGCCCTCGAAGCCTGCGTAGTCGAGCGGGTGATCTTCGACCTCCATCGCGAGCCGCTTCACCGACGGATCGAAGCTAGGCCCCTTGGGCACGGCCCAGCTCTTCAGCACGTCTCCCACCTGGAGACGAAAGTCGTAATGACGATGACTCGCGTGGTGTAGCTGCACCACGAAGATGGAGTGGCCGTTCGTCGCCGCCGCCCCACCGTTCGGCTCCGGCGTTTTTCCGAAGCGACGCAGGTGACGGTAGCGGCTGAGGCTCATCGCGCACGCCGCCGAGGGGCCGATGCCCTACGCGGAGCTGCAGCGCGACGGGGCGATGCCTTGCCTCCGCGCAGGCTGCGTTGCAGCAGGGCCACGAGATCCACCACGTCGCCCCCTTTCTCTTCTTCCCGCTTCGCTTCCTTCGGCTCGTTCTTCACCATGGTGCCTTTCTTCGCCTTGCGCTCGAGCAGCTGACGCAGCTTGGTACGGAACTCGTCTTTGTATTGCTCCGGCTTCCAGGGCTTGCTCATCGCTTCGAGCAGCTTCTTCGCCATGTCGAGCTCCGCCGCGCTGACTTTCGGGCGCGTCATCTTCGCCGCGGTCAGGCCCAGCGTCGCTGGCTCCACGACTTCCTGCGCGAAGCGCATGAGCACGAGCATCAGCGCGTCTTTTTCCGGCACGAGGGCAGCCAAATATTGCCGGGTGCGGATGACCACCCGCGCGATGCCGACCTTGCCGCTGTCGGTGAGCGCTTCTCGCAGCAGGTGATATCCCTTCTCCGCCTTCTTACCCGGGGACACGTAGTACGGCTTCTCGTAGTAGATGGGGTCGATGTCGCAGCGATCCACGAAGGCTTCGATGTCGATGGTCTCGGTCTGCTCCGGCGCCGATTTCTTGAGCTCCTTCTCGTCGACCACGAGGAAGCTGCCCTTCTTGACCTCGTACGCCTTCACAATCTCCTTCCACGGCACCTCGTCACCGGTCTCGCTGTTCACGCGCTCGTAGCGGATCGGCTTCTTGTCGCGGCCGTCGAGCATGCGGAAGTGCAGGTCGATGTCGCGGGTCGCCGAGAAGAGCTGCACCGGCACGTTGAGGAGGCCGAAGGAGATCGAGCCGTTCCAGATGGGTCGCATCGCCACAATCGATGCAACCACGGTGCCTTCGCTATTGCTCGTCGAGGGTTCGCTAAGTCAGTGGGTTGGCTCCGCCCGTACCTGAGGTCGAATGTCGCAACGTGGCGGAATGGTTAGGCGCCTCTTCGTTCTCTACACGCTGCTCGGCTCCGTGCTGATGCTACGCCCCGCGAGAGCGCAGCGCCCAGCCGATCATCTTGTACAGCAGGCGTGCGCCCACGTTCGCGTCCCACTCGTCTTCACCCGGTGCGACCTCGTTCACGTCGAGGCCCACGATGCGGCGGCCCGACTCGACGACGGTGCGCACCATCAAGCACGCCTCTTGGAAGGTGAGGCCCCCGGGGACCGGCGTGCCCGTGTTGGGGCAATGCGTCGGGTCGAGGCCGTCGATGTCGAACGACAGATAGACCTCCTTCGGCAGCGCCGCCGCGATCTCTTCGCACAAGGTGGCAAACGGAGTGCCGCGCGCCTTCCTGAACGCCAGCGTCGAGTCGTGGAACTGCACGATGCGACCGGCGCTCGCCTTCGCGTACTCGTGCTCCACCTCGCCGAAGTCGCGGATGCCGACCTGCACGATGCGCGCGACGGCAGGGACGCGCTCCGCCACGTTGTACATGATCGATGCGTGCGAGTCGGAGAACCCCTCGTACGCCGCGCGTAGGTCCGCGTGTGCGTCGAGGTGAAGGATGCCCATGCCGGGATGCTTCTCCGCGACGGCGCGGATCAAGCCGAACGGCGTCGAGTGATCGCCGCCAACCAAGCCGACGAGCTGCCCTCGTTGCAAGTGGTCACGCGCCGTCGCGTACACCCAGTCGTTGAGATGTTGCGATAGCTCGTTCACCCGCGCCGCGTTTCGCGCGTCGTCCTCGTCGCTGTCGGCGACGCCGCCGCGCTCGATGATCGGTTCCGCCAGCTGGCGTGCCTCCATCGCCCAGGACGCGATCGCCTCCGGCACCGGCAACAGCGCGATGCCTGCTTCGTAAGGCTTGCCGGTGTCGAGATCGAAGAGATCGACTTGCCGCGATGCCGCGAGGATCGCCTCGGGACCCTTTGCGGTTCCCGCGCGGTAGGACGTGGTCGCTTCCCACGGTGCTGCGATGAGCACCACGCCCGCGTCATCGCTGTTGTCCGAGAGCCCGAAGATCCCCGAGTCCGGCGACGCTGCGGCGTTCGGATCAAAGCCCACTTTGGGGGTGTGTGTCGTCGGTGCCGATGTAGTTACCCGTGTAGTTACCCGTGTAGTTACCCGTTTGCTCATCACTGGCCTAGCTCTCTCATCCGGAGTTGTGTCGGGCAATAAAAGTCGTCATCGCACACAAAGTGTAGGTTCCATTGAAGGAAAGTTGAGATAAGATGCTGCCCGGCTGGCGTACCTACTTCTGGACGCCCATAAGGAGAACGACAATGATCAATGGTCTCTGGCTCGCGGTGCTCGGCTGCTTGGCGGTTCCCAGTCTCATCCTCGCAAAGAGGCCGGACGCGAAAGAGGTCCTCGGCAAGATCGCTCCGTACCAAGGTTGGATGGGAGCAGTATCGGCAATCTGGGGCATCTGGGGCATCATCTCCTCGGTTCTCAACCTGGGCTGGCTCACCACGTGGCCGATCTGGTGGATCAGCAACCTGGCGAGCTCGGTCCTCCTCGGCGCCCTTGGCCTGATCCTCGGCATCGGCACGCTGAAGACCTTCATCAAGGACCCGACGGCTCAGGCCAAGATGGATCAGACCCTCGCCAAGCTCGCTCCGCACCAGGGGCGTCTGGGCATCGCTGGCATTGCGCTCGGCATCTGGACGGTCGTTTCCAGCATCCTGTTCCACTAGAATCAAACGCACGTTCAAAAAAGCGCGTCCCCAGCCGCTCTCGCTCGATGATCCGCGCGAGCAATGGCTCGGCCAGCGCCTTCGGGTTCTGAACGAGCACCAAAGCGCGGTTCGTGCCTGCACCCGGTGTCCCGATATGTTCGGGCCACCGGTGCTTGGCTCACCTGTTCTTTCGGACCTCTTTCTCGTCGGGCAAGCGCCCGGCGACAAGGAGCCGAAGCTACAGCGACCCTTCGCGTGGACGGCTGGGAAGAACCTTTTCAAGTGGTTCTCCACGCTCGGCGTGGACGAAGTGACGTTCCGCGCACATGTCTACATCGCCAGTAATTGCTCAATCGCTCGGGGCGCGGGCGGGGATCGAAAAAGAGAAGAAAATCTTGACAGGAGCGCAGCGGGGATCTGAATAGGAGGATCTACCCGA
>JAYUBF010000277.1:0-31992 GCA_043741435.1 Myxococcales bacterium | reverse complement strand
ACTTGATAGGCCGTCTCGTTGTGCAGGATGCGTTGCGTCCAGTTCTCGCGCTGCCAGATGAGCTTGCCCGCGAAGAACATGATGCGTGCGTAGACCTTGGACAGATCGATGCAGAGGCGTGTGATCTCCTCGGCCGGGTCGATGCCGACGGCCGTCGCCGAGCTCGCGTTCCAGCCGAGCCTGCGCGCGAGCGCGACGTACTTGGCGAGAGCGTCATCCACGCTTTGCTGCAGCGACTGGAGCTCCGCGGCGCCCTTGAACGTCCCGGAGTCGACCACGGCTACGGAGATGAAGATCACATTCTTGAAGTAGCCGGGGAACATCTTCTGGATCGCGAGCAGCGAGTGGATGCCCACGCCGCCGTACTGTCCGACCAGCAAGACCGCGGTCTGCTGATCGGCGATCGGCTCGCCGCCGTGGTGATCATTGCCCGGCAGATCGGCAAAGTCCGCGTTCAGCGTGGCGAGCGTCTTGCCCACGGCACGGTAGTGGCGAGACACGAGCACGCACACGAACACCGCGGCACCCGTGATGACGATGGTGAGCCATGCGCCCTGCATGAACTTCTCGAAGATGGTCACCCACAGGATGCCGGCGCACATCACCGCCGCAATCACGTGGATGACGATCTTGCGTGACCAGGTCGGCTGCTGGGCCCGCTCCTGCACCCAGAAGCGGCACATGCCGATGTTGGAGAGCGTGAAGCCCACGAACACGTTGATGGCGTACATGACCACCAGCGCGTCGACCTTACCGTTCATGCCGACCAGCACGAGTATCGCTGCAATCCCCATGACCATGACGCCGTCTTTGGTGGTCAAGCGGTCCGACAGCGATGCGAAGCGGTGGGGTAACCACGAATCGACGGCCATGTTCGCCATGACGCGCGGGCCATCGATGAAGCCGGTCTGCGCAGCGACGAATAGGAGCGCGCCCTCGGAGGCGAGCGTGGCGATGACGAACGCCTTTCCGACCGCGAAGCCGCCGATGTGCCAGTTACCCGCGAACGACTCCGACAACACCGCGTTGAGCGTCTTGCCCTCCACCGGCGTGACGCGAAAAAGAAGGTACAGGAGCAGGATTCCACTGGCCGTGAATGCAAGGGAGACGGCCATGTACACCATGGTCCGCTTGCCGGTCTTCACGTGCGGCTCGCGCATGATCTGCATTCCGTTCGAGACGGCCTCGATGCCGGTGTAGGTACCGCCGCCCATCGAGTACGCGCGCAGGAACACCATGAGCAGGCCACCGAACCCGAGGGTGGAGAGCCCACCCTTCAGCCCGGTCGAGACCTCGTGCGTGAGCTCGGGCACTCGACTCGCGTGGGAGCCGATGCCGCCCACGATGAGGACGAGGTGGGTGACGACGAACAGGATGAAGATGGGCGTGAGCGCGGTGACGGACTCCTTGATGCCGCGCAGGTTGAGCACGATGAGCAAGACGAGCACCGCGACCTCGACCGGCAGCTTCGCCGGCGCCCAGGACGGAGGCACCATGCTGAAGATGGCGTCACCACCCGCAGCGATCGACACGGTGACCGTGAGGATGTAGTCGACCAGCAGGGCGCAGCCGCTGATCACGCCCGCGGGACGACCGAGGAGCTTCGTGGCCACGACGTAGCCGCCACCGCCGGAAGGGAAGCGCTCGATGACCTGGCTGTACGAATAGGAGATGACGAGGACGGTGATGCCGGTCGCGAGGCACAAGAACACCGCGAGGTAGCTGTGGGTTCCGAGCGCGCGGAACGCCTCGTCGGGACCGTAGGCGGACGACGACAGGCCGTCCGCGCCGAGGCCGATCCAGGCGAGCAGCGGGATGAGGGCCATCTGGTGATGGATGGTGGGATCGCTGACGTCGCGTGGCGCGCCGAACACAGCGCGACGCAGACGTTCCAACGGGGTTTCGGGCAGCTCAGTGCTCATGGCGTTCCTCTGGAGGTGTTGCGGACCGGTGAGGCTTGCGGATCTCGACGACGACGATGATCGCACACGATCGCGATCACGAGGCGCAGCGACCAGATCGCGAGTGGCAACAGGACGAGCGCATAATCACCGACCGGGTCGTGGGGCTCGAGGGAAGGCTGGGGAATTCGGTCGTTGGTTCGGTACGGACTCATGACGCCCGTCCAAGCTGCGGGCTCGGGTATAAAGATGGTGTTAAGATGCGCGCCTCTCGGGTCGAGACGCTCGTGCGAAATGCGGCGGCCCAGGGCTCTCGTTCGTGAGGCATGGATCGTGGTGTGCCTTGCCGCACCATGCGTAGAGCCAATTGCAGCGAATTCGTGGCAAAAGGGCGAACCGTGACCTCTCCCGTCTGGCATCCGTTCACGCAACACGGCCTCGGCGAGCCGATCCCGACGATCGTGCGATCGGAAGGTGCGGCGTTGTACACGGCCGAGGGGCGCCGCATCGTCGATGCCATCTCGTCCTGGTGGGTCACGACGCACGGCCATCGTCATCCGCGCATCGTCGCTGCGATCCGCGCGCAGGCCGAGCAGCTCGACCAGGTGATGTTCGCCGGATGGACCCACGAGCCCGCGGAGCAGCTCGCGCGGGAGCTCGTGGCATCCATGCCCTCGGCGCTCGCACACGTGTTCTATTCCGACTCGGGGTCCACCTCCGTCGAGGTGGCGCTGAAGATGGCGCTTGGCTACTGGCGGGCCCGAGGCGAAGCGCGCAGCCGCATCCTCACGCTCGAGCACGGCTACCACGGTGACACCATCGGTGGGATGTCGGTGGGCGCCCGCGGCGTCTACAACCAAGCCTACGAGCCGCTGCTCTTCGACGTGGGCACCTTGCCGTTCCCCGACGGAGAGGGGCAGGCCACGCTGGCCGCGCTCGAGACCGCGTGTCGCGCAGCGGAGAAGCCGGCTGCGCTCATTTGTGAGCCGTTGGTGCTCGGCGCGGGGGGCATGCGCTTCTATGGGAAGGACGTCCTCGCGGAGATCCGCGCGACGTGCGCGAAGCACGGCGTGCTGTTCATTGCCGACGAGGTGATGAGCGGGTGGGGGCGAACGGGAACGCTTCTCGCGTGCGAGCAAGCCGGGGTGGTGCCCGATCTGCTGTGCCTCTCGAAGGGGCTCACCGGCGGTTCTCTTCCGCTGGCCGTCACCCTCGCCACCTCGAACATCTTCTCGGCCCATCTTTCGACCGATCGCAGCAAGATGTTCTTCCACTCGTCGAGCTACACGGCGAACCCCATCGCATGTGCCGCGGCACTGGCCAACCTTGCCGTCTGGCGCGACGAGCCGGTGAAGGAACGCATCGCCACACTCGCCGCTCGGCAGTCCGCACGCATGTCGCAGCTGCCCGGCGTTCGCAATCCGCGTGTGCTCGGCACCATCGCGGCGTGCGAGATCGGGGACGGGCAAGGCTACCTCGCGGAGATCGGCCCCGCGCTGCTCGCCCACTTTCGCGAGCGCGACCTGCTGGTTCGCCCGATGGGCAACACCGTGTATGTGATGCCGCCGTACTGCGTCGACGAGGCGGACCTGGACCGGGTCTACGCCGCGATCGCCGAGGCCGCGCAACGCTTCAGCTGAGGCAGGCGCCGTATCACTACGCACATCCCCGACGGCAACAGGCCTTGACAGCGGTCGCTCTGCCTAGATAATCTTCGTATCTGGATGTCAGTATATGCGAAGCTCGATCGCTATGTCGACACGTTCAACGCGCTCGGTGAGGAGAGCCGGATCCGGCTGTGTCTCCTCTTGCGTGAGCGCGAGCTCTGCGTGACCGATCTCGTGCGCGTCACCGGCATGCCGCAGCCGCGCGTGTCCACGCACCTCGCGCGCCTGCGGGAGGCCGGCTTCGTCCGCGACCGCCGCAACGGCGCACAGTCGTTCTACGCCTTGGCGACCGATCGTCTGCCAGCCACCGTGCGCGGCTTTCTCGACGAGGCGGCCACCTGTGGTGACCCCACGCTCGCTACCGATAAGAGCCGGCTCCTCGAGCTCGACGCCGAGCGCAGCGGCAGGCCCGATGCCCACGCCGACTCGATCGAGCGAGACTACTCACCGGGGCGTACCTGGCATTCGCTGGCGCTGGGTCTCGGGTCGCTCCTCGAGCTCGGTGACGTGCTCGACGTCGGCTCGGGTGATGGGTCTGCCGCTCGCGAGATCGCCGCGTGCTGTAGCTCGCTCACGTGCATCGACACCAATCCGCGCCTCGTCGAAATCGCGACGAAGCGCCTCGCGAAGCAAGGGAACGTGCGGGCGCTCGTCGCCGATGTGCACGAATTGCCTTTTTCCGACGAGTCGTTCGATGCGGTGCTGGTGTTCCACACGCTCACGTGCGCGGCCAAGCCGTCGCGAGCGCTGGCCGAGTGCGCACGCGTGCTTCGCCCGGGTGGCCGTCTCGTGCTGCTGTGCCTCGCCAAGCACGATCAGCTGGACATGACGTCGCGCTACGGCGAGGTGCACGCCGGGTTCTCACCGCGCGCGCTGCACGGCCTCCTCACGCGCGCGGGCCTGGCGGTGTCGTCGTGCGAGGCCGCCTGCCGCGAATCTCGCAAGCCATACCTTCAGGTGGTCCTGGCGCGGGCCGAGAAAACCTCATGAGCAACGCTACCCATCCACTCCGCAAGCTGCTCCACGAGCGCATCGTCATCATCGACGGCGCCATGGGCACCACCATCCGTAGCTACGGCATGACCGAGGACGATATCCGCGGCGACCGCTGGAAGAACGCCCCGAAGGACCTCCTCAACAACGGAGACCTCTTCTCGCTCACGCAGCCGACGATGATCTGCGACATCCACCAGCGCTTCCTCGACGCCGGTGCCGACATCATCGAGACCAACACGTTCGGCGCCACGAGCATCTCGCAGAGCGAGTTCTTCGTCGAAGATCCGCGCGAGCACGGCGGCCGCAAGGACCCCGAGTTCTACCAGCGCATCCTCGAGGACAAGACGTTGTCGGCGCTCGCGTGGGAGGTGAACGAGCAGTCGGCGCGCCAGTGCCGTACGCTCGCCGATCGGCAGGCCCAGCTCGACGGTCGCCCGCGCTTCGTCGCCGGTGCGATCGGACCGCTCACCGTCTCGCTGTCGAACTCGCCGGACGCCGATGATGCTGGCTTCCGCGTGGTGACGTTCGACCAGGTGAAGCAGACGTACGCGGAGCAGGTGCGGGCGCTCATCGCGGGCGGCTGCGACCTCCTGCTCGTCGAGACCATCTTCGATTCGCTCAACGCGAAGGCAGCGCTCGTCGCGATCTCCGAGGTGTTCGCGGCGGACGGCAAGGAGCTGCCGATCATGATCTCGGCGGCCGTCGGACGTGGCGGTGAGACGATGATCTCGGCGCAGACCATCCTAGCCTTCTGGAACGCGGTGGAGCACGCGAACCCCATCTCCGTCGGGCTGAACTGCTCGCTCGGGCCCGACCTCATGTATCCGTTCCTGGCGGAGCTCGCCGGAAAGTCGAGCGCAGCCATCTCGTGCTATCCGAACGCGGGCCTGCCGAACCCGTTGTCGGCGACCGGCTTCGATCTGAAGCCGGAGGACATGGCGCGCTACCTCGGTGAGTTCGCGCAAGGCGGCCTGCTCAACATCGCGGGCGGGTGTTGCGGCAACACGCCCGAGCACATCGCGGCCATCACCAAGGCGCTCACCGGGAAAGCGCCGCGTCGCCTCGACGACAAGACGCTGGTGGCCGTGCCGCGCGAGCTGCCGTTGCGCCTGTCGGGTTCCCAGCCGTTCAAGCAGCAGCCCGGTACCTTCCTCATGATCGGCGAGCGCACCAACGTGTCGGGCTCGCCGAAGTTCGCGAAGTTGATCAAAGACGGAAATTACGAAGAGGCTGTCAGCGTGGCCCGGCAACAGGTGGAGAACGGTGCCAACGTCATCGACATCTGCATGGACGAAGGCATGATCGACGGCGTCGCAGCGATGTCGCGGTTCCTGTCGCTTCTGGCCAGCGAGCCCGAGGTGGCGAAGGTGCCCTTCATGGTCGACTCGTCGAAGTGGGTCGTCATCGAGGCGGGCCTGAGGTGCCTCCAGGGCAAGGGCATCGTGAACTCGATCTCTCTCAAGGAGGGCGAGGACAGGTTCCGCGAGTGCGCGCGCACCGTGATGCGCTTCGGCGCCGCGGTGGTGGTGATGGCGTTCGACGAGAACGGCCAGGCCGCCGGCTTCGAGGACAAGATCCGCATCTGCCAGCGCGCCTACAAGATCCTCGTCGAGGAGCTGGGCTTTCCGGCCGAGGACATCATCTTCGATCCGAACATCCTCACCGTCGCCACCGGCATGGAGGAGCACAACAACTACGCGGTCGACTTCCTCGAGGCCACGCGTTGGATCAAGAAGAACCTGCCGCACGCGAAGGTGTCGGGCGGCGTCTCGAACATCTCGTTCAGCTTCCGTGGCAACAACCACGTCCGCGAGGCGATGCACTCCGCGTTCCTCTACCACGCGATCTCGGCGGGCATGGACATGGGCATCGTGAATGCCGGCATGCTCGAGGTCTACGAGGAGATCGAGCCCGAGCTGAAGGTCCTCGTCGAGGACGTGCTCCTCAATCGCCGCCCGGACGCGACCGAGCGGCTCGTCGATCACGGCGAGAAGCTCAAGGCGCGAGCGGCGGGGAAGTCGCCCGCCACCGCCAAGCAAGAAGAAGAATGGCGCAAGGGCACCGTCGAGGATCGGCTCTCCCACTCGCTGGTGAAGGGCATCGACGCGTACATCGACCTCGACACCGAGGAGGCCCGGGTGAAGCTCGGCCGGCCCCTGGCCGTGATCGAGGGCCCACTCATGGCCGGCATGAGCGTGGTCGGTGACCTGTTCGGCGCGGGGAAGATGTTCCTGCCGCAGGTCGTGAAGTCCGCGCGCGTGATGAAGAAAGCCGTGGCCTACCTGACGCCGTACATGGAAGCGGAAAAAGCCGAGCTTGCCGAGCGCGGCGAGGTGGTGCGCACGCAGGGCAAGATCGTGCTGGCGACGGTGAAGGGCGACGTGCACGACATCGGCAAGAACATCGTCGGGGTGGTGCTGGCCTGCAACAACTACGACGTCGTCGACCTGGGCGTGATGGTGTCGTGCGAGAAGATCCTCGAGCGCGCCAAGGCCGAGAAGGCCGACCTCATCGGCCTGTCGGGGCTCATCACACCGTCTCTCGACGAGATGACGCACGTGGCGCGGGAGATGGAGCGTCAGGGCTGGAAGGTGCCGCTGCTCATCGGAGGCGCCACCACGAGCCGCGCGCACACCGCGGTGAAGATCGCTCCCAGCTACAGCGCGCCGGTGGTGCACGTTCTCGACGCGAGTCGCGCCGTGCCGGTGACGACCAGCTTGCTCAGCGTCGAAGGCAAAGCCGCGTTCGTCGAGAAGCACCGTGCGGAGTACGAGGAGCTGCGGAAGATCCACGCCACGCCTCGCCACAAGCTGGTCTCGCTAGATGACGCGCGGGCCAATCGCACGCCCATCGTCTGGCGTGCCGAGGACGTGCCGACGCCGACGAAGACGGGGGTGCAGGTGCTCGATGATTTTCCGCTCGCTCGCTTGCGCGAGTACATCGATTGGACGCCGTTCTTCCACACCTGGGAGCTGAAGGGGGTGTATCCGAAGATCTTAGAGCACGAGAAGTACGGCGAGCAGGCGCGCATGTTGTTCGCGGAAGCGAACGCCTTGCTCGATCGGATCATCGATGAGAGGTCCATCACGGCGCGTGCGGTGTACGGGCTCTTTCCGGCGAACAACGTCGGGGACGACGTGGAGCTGTACACCAACGAAAGTCGCACCAAGGTGCTCGAGCGCTTCTGCTTCTTGCGCCAGCAAACCCAGCGCAAGGCGGGCGAGCCGTCACGCAGCTTGGCGGACTTCGTCGCAGGCAAAGGCGTGCTCCCGGATCACCTCGGCGCGTTCGCGGTGACCACCGGCATCGGGCTCGAGGCGCTGTGCCAGAGCTTCCGCGCCAAGCAAGACGACTACAACGCCATCATGTCCGAGGCGCTCGCGGACCGGCTCGCCGAGGCGTTCGCCGAGTATCTGCACGAGCGAGTCCGCAAGGAGTGGGACTACGGGCAGGACGAGAAGCTCACACCCGAGCAGCTCATCCACGAGGCGTACCGCGGCCTGCGACCCGCGGCGGGGTACCCGGCATGCCCCGACCACACGGAGAAGGGCACGCTGTGGCGTCTCCTCGACGTGGAGGCGAAGACGGGGATGAAGCTCACCGAGTCGTACGCGATGTGGCCGGGCTCGAGCGTCAGCGGGCTCTACTTCGCGCACCCCGAGGCGCGCTACTTCTCGCTCGGCAAGATCGATCGCGACCAGGTCCTCGACTACCGCGGCCGCAAAGGCATGACCGTGGGCGAGGTGGAGCGCTGGCTGGGGCCCAACCTGAACTACGAACCTCGGGGCTGATCCTCAGGTTCGCCTTGTGCTCCCGGTCGGTTACTTGGTACAGCATGCAACATGTGGCAATCAATGGCGCAGGGATCGAAGTGGCTGGTTCTGGCTTGCGTGCTCGCTGCTGCTTGCAGCGCCGGACGTCACCGGGGCGACGGCAACGTGGACCAGGGGGTCGCCACCGACGGTGGTGACGCTGGTGATGGTGGTGGTGGTGACACTGGCGACGGCGGTCCGAATGTTTGCGTCCAATGCTCCGCTGATCTCCACAGCGTGCTCGACTGCAACGGCGGGGTCATCCAGACGTGCCCCGCCGATCAAGGTTGCGGCAAGCAAGGTGTTTGCGTGCCGGCGTGCCAAGCAGCGACAGAGAACGGCAGCGCCATCGGCTGCGAGTACTACACGATTAACCCTCCGCAGTTCGTCTTGGCGTGCTTCGCCGCCTTCGTGGCAAACACCTGGTCCACATCGGTGAGCATCACGGTGGATCGCGGTGGGCAAACCATCGACGTCAGCAAGATCGCGTACGTGCCGACGGGCAGCGGCGCTGCGCTCACGTACACGCCACTCGTCAACGGCTTGCTCCCACCGGGCAGCATCGCGCTCTTGTTCTTGTCCGACAGTGATGATGTCTTGTTCGGGAAGAGCTGTCCCCCCAGCGTGAACGTGGCCACCACCCACGCGTGGATCGATGGCACCGGCCGCGGCGACTCGTTCCATGTGACGGTCTCGGCACCCGTCTCCGCTTTCGACATCTTTCCCTACGGCGGCGGCAACAGCGCCGTCACCAGCGCTACGTTGCTGTTGCCCGTCAGTGTCTGGAACACGAACTACGTGGGCATCACGGCCTACCCCAACAACGTCGGCGGCAAGGGGACGCCGTGGATGGCGATCGTCGCGCACGACGACGATACCAAGGTCACGGTCAAGCCGCCGGTCGCAATTCAGGGCGGCGGCGGCGTGCCGGCTTCAGCCGCAATGACCCCCGTGATGTTCACGCTGAAGGCCGGCGAGATATTGAAGCTCGATCAAGAGCCGGATCTCTCGGGCACCGCGATTCTCGCCGACAAGCCCATCGGCGTTTGGGCTGGCAACACCTGCGCCTACGTGCCCGACGCGCAGTCTGCGTGCGACGGAATGCATCAGCAGATTCCGCCCGTGCAAGCACTCGGCTTCGAGTACGCAGCCGTGCGCTATCGCAATCGCAGCCCGAGCGGCCCCGAAGAGTCTCCGCCGTGGCGTGTGGTCGGCATGGTCGATGGCACCACGCTCACCTACGAACCCGCTGTGCCCGCGGGTGCACCGAGCACCTTGTCGGCAGGACAGGTGGTCAACTTCGTTTCACCGGGGCCGTTCGTCGTTCGCAGCCAAGACAAAGATCACCCCATCTACATGGCGGGCTACATGACCGGGTGCTCCACCATCGCCAGCAGCACAGCAAGCCTCGGCTGCGTCGGTGACCCGGAGTTCGTCAACATCATTCCGCCGGCGCAATACCTGAAGTCGTACGTCTTCCTCACCGATCCCACATATCCGGAGACGAGCCTCGTGGTGGTGCGCAAGAAGCAAGGCGGTGCTTTCTCCGAGGTCACCCTCGACTGTGCGGGGGACCTTAGCGGTTGGAAGCCGGTGGGCACCGGCGGTGAGCTCGAGTACACGCGCATCGATCTCGTGACCGGCGATTTCAAAATGGTCGGCAACTGTGACAACGGCCGCCACGAAGCCCACAGCGACGCGCCGTTCGGCGTCACGGTGTGGGGGTGGGGCAGCTCGATGTCTTCGACGCTGACACAAGCCGTGAGCTACGCGTATCCCGCCGGCGCCGGCGTTCGCACCATCAACACGGTGGTCGTGCCGATCTTGTAGGTGTCGGAGATGTGACGAACGATCGCCTCCCAGGTACGATTACAGGATCGTGGCGACTGACCAGAGCGGACCCGAGGTTGCGCTGAGCGAATTCGTCGCGCAGCAGCGGTTCGTCGCGCGCCAGCCAATCTTCGATACATCGATGAAGGTGGTCGCCTACGAGCTCTTGTTCCGAGGCGGTCCGGCGAACTTCTTCCCGCCGGGCACCGACACGGACCACGCGGCGCGCAGTGTCGTCGCCGACGCGTTCCACACCTTCGGCCTCGATGCGCTGAGCGGCGGCAAGCGCCTCTACTTCAACTGTACGCGGGGGGCATTGCTCGAGGGCTTCTTCTCGCTGCTCCCGGCGACGGTGGCGGTGGTGGAGATCCTCGAGACGGTGGAGGCCGACGACGACGTGCTCGCGGCCATCCAGGCCCTGCGCGATCGTGGCTATCCCATCGCGCTCGACGACTTCGTGCTGGGGCCGCGCAGCCATGCCCTGGCCGCGCTGGCGGATACGGTGAAGGTGGACTTCGTGGCCACGCTCGGCGACGAGCGCGCCGAGGTGGTACGACGTTTTGCGCGGTCCGGGCTCGCGTTCCTCGCGGAGAAGGTGGAGACCGCAGCGGACTTCGAGCAAGCACGTGCCGCCGGCTACTCGCTGTTCCAGGGCTACTTCTTCGCGCGGCCGCAGATGATTGAGGCCCGCGACGTACCGGCTGGCAATGTGGCCCGTCTGCGCCTCATGAGCGAGCTCATGCGCGACACCGATCTCGATCGCATCGAGCAAACCATCAAGTCCGATGTGGCGCTCTCGGTGAAGCTGTTGCGCTACCTCAACTCGGCGAGCTTCGGTTGGGCCACCCAGGTGGACTCGATCAAGCGCGCCATCATCCTGCTCGGCGAGCGTCCGTTCCGACAGTGGGCCACGCTTGTCACCATCACGACGTTGTGCGCCGACAAGCCCTCCGAGTTGCTGGTGCTGACCCTGGTCCGAGCTCGGTTGTGCGAGCAAGTCGCCGTGTCGGCCGCTCGCCCGCACCAGGCCTTCGAGCTGTTTCTGTGTGGTTTGTTCTCCACGCTGGACGCGCTCTTCGGTCGCCCGCTCGAGGTGCTGCTGGACGAGATCGACGCGTCACGCAACGTGCGCGCGGCCCTCGAGCGGAAGAGCGGCGACCTCGCGGACGTGTACCGCGCGATTCTCGCCTACGAGCGCGGTGACTGGGAGGACGCAGATCTGGTCACGCTCATCGGACGTCTGCCGTCGTTGGCCGAGCACTATCGCGAGGCCGTGGCCTGGGCGCAGCAGCTCGCCGGCGCGCAGTAGCTCACAGCGGGTTTGCCGGCAGATCAATCTGTCCCTGCGCGACGAAGAACTCGTACGCCTCCTGCACCGCCGCTTCGATCGACGTGGGGCGATAGCCGAGCTCGGTCTGCGCCTTGGTGGTGTCGGCCTTGCGGTGCTGGCCGAGGATGCGGATGGCGCCGGGGGTGAAGCGCTGCAGATCGTCCGGGCGGAAGGTGTTCATGAACAAGCTGGTGACGTGCGAGATGGGCTTCATCACCGCGTGCGGCAAGCGCAGGCGCGGGCGCTTGCGACCCGTCACGCGCTCTGCGATCTCGATGTACTGATCGATCGTGCAGAACGATGTCGACAGGATGTACTTCTGCCCGGTACGGCCCTTGTCCATCGCGCGGACGTGACCATCGACGATGTCGCGTGCGGCCACGAACTCGAAGCCGCCAGGCACATAGGCGCGCAGCTTGCCGTTGGCGAAGTCTCGGATGACGTTGCCCATGCGGCTCGGCTTGTAGTCGTGACCGCCGATGATCGCGCAGGAGGTGGCGATGAGCACGTCCTGACCGTCGACGGCGGCGCGCAGCACCTCGTGCTCCACCCACGCCTTCGAGCGCTCGTACGGCATCGTGACCTGGAACGGGTAAAAGCGATCTTCCTCGTTGCTCGCGCGGTCGGCGTAGTGACCGACAGCGCTGAACGAGCCCGTGACCACCGTGCGGCGCACGCCGACTTCCTTGGCGACGGACAACAGATTGCGCGTGCCCACCACGTTGCAGTCGTAGATCTCCTGCTCGCCGCCCGGCTTGGTGACCAGCATCGCGGCGGCGTGGTACGCGACCTCGCAACCCTTCATCGCAGCGACGAGCGACGCGCGATCACGGAGATCGCCGTACGCGATCTCGAGCGGCAGTCCCTCGAGGCCGCGGTTGTTCGCGCCGCGGCGCGCGAGCGCCACCACCTGGTGACCGTCGTCGATCAGACGCCGGACGAGGTTGGCCCCGAGGTGTCCGGCGCCGCCGGTGACGAAGATGCGCATGGGCTGCGTGTTCTAGGTCAGGGCGAGTGGCAGGTCAACGGACGGTGCAGGCGGCGTGACGACCGTGCCGCGCGACGCCTGGATGTACTTCGCACAGCGAAAGCCGATGAGCATGCTGGGCGCGTTCAGCGCCGATACGGGCGTGAACGGGATCACGGAGGCGTCGGCGACGCGCACCCCGGAGACCCCGCGCAGCTTGAGCTCGGCATCGACGGCAAAATCGTCGCTGGTGCCCATCGCGAGCGTGCCCGCGAAGTGGAAGGTGCTGATGCTATTCTTGCGCACGTAGCTCGCGATGGCCTTGTCCGAGGTGCAGCGCTTGCCCGGCTGCAGCTCCCACGCGCCCCATTCCTGGAGGCCGCCGGAATTCCCGATGGCGCGCGCGATGCGGACGCCCTTCACCATGGTCTCCAGATCTTCCGGGTCGTCGTAGTAGGCGAGATCGATGTCCGCGGGCTCGGCCGGATCGGCAGAGCGCAGCTGCAGCCGACCACGGCTCTTCGGCTTGCCGAGGATGAGGATGATCCCGAACAGCTGGTCGGTGAAGCGGTTCACGAAGCCGAAGCTGAAGAGGAAGGCGACGAGCGCGCGGATGAACGCCTTGATGCGGGGCCCGTGTAGCCACGCGGGCAACATCGTCGGCAGCATGCGCTGGGTCATCTGCTTCATCGCCGACGGTGCAGGCCAGTACACGTAGCAGGTGTCGCTCTGGCCCTTCGCCAGATCCGACTCGGGGTTCGTACGGAAGAAGCTGTAGAGCTGCGGGAAGCGACTGTCGACATCACGCTTCGCCTTCCAGAAGACGGGCACGTTCGGATGATCGTGTAGCCTCGCGCCGACGGACGGACGATCCGCGACGACGGGGATGCGCAGCGCCTTCAGGTGCTCGGCTGGCCCCACGCCAGACAGCAGGAGGATCTTCGCGGACTCGAGCGCGCCCGCGCACAGCACGATCTCGTGCGCGGCCTCGAGGCTGCTGCGCTCGCCGTTCCGCACGAGCTCGACGGCGATCGCACGGCGATTCGCATCGAACACGAGGCGCTGCACGCGCGCGCCGGTGAGGATGGTGAGGTTCTGCTTGTCGCCCGCGTCCTTGATGAAGGCGACGTACGAGCTGCGTCGGCCCTCGCCCTCGTACGACATCCACTCGTAGCCGATGACGTTCGAGAGGTCCCCATCATTGAGGTCCTGCTTGTGGGTAAAGCCATTCGCTTCGGCCGCCGAGATGCACGCATCGTTGAACTGCGTGGGCGGGCGACGGTGCGGGCGCAGCACTCTCTCGATGGAGAGGAAGTCCTCCTGCACGTCGTCCCAGCGCCAACCCTCGGGCCACTCGGCGAAGTCTTCGCGCGCGCCGCGCGTGTACACCATGCCGTTCACAGAGCCGGACCCACCCATCACGGTGCCGGTGCCGGAGAAGATGCGTCGACCGCCAGCGTATTTTTGCGGCGTGGAGAATCGCTCGCCCATCACGGCGTCGTTCACGAAGGCGTACTTGTAACCGGTCGCGCTCAGCGTCTCCGGATGATCTTCCGCGCGCGGCCCGCTCTCGAGGAGCAGCACCTGATGCTCCCCACTTCTGGCGAGCTCGGCGGCGACGATGCAGCCGGAAGAGCCACCCCCGACGACGATGTAGTCGTACTTCATGGTGCTACTTGCGGAAGAGGACTCGCTTGAGACCGCGGACACGCGCCATCACGCCCTGGCCGTAGAGCATGTCGATGACGCCACCGAACATGCCGTAGTCACCGCTGGCGACGGGGAACAGCTTATTGGGCAGGTGTAGCGGGAAGCGATCGTCGACGACCGCCTTGATGTTGCACATGGAGCGCAGGCCTTCACGCCCGTTCATGCGGCCATAGCCCGACGCTTTGACACCACCGAACGTGAGGTCCTGCGCCATGTACGTGACGCCGCCGAAGTCGTTGATGGCCGTCATACCGGTCTCGAGCTCGTCGGCGATGCGGCGCGCGCGGGCATGATCTTTCGAAAACACAGAAGACGAGAGGCCGTACGACACGCCGTTGGCCACGCGGACCGCTTCCGCATCGTCCTTCACGCGCATGAGCAGCATGACGGGGCCGAAGACCTCGTCGCGCGAGATGTCCATCTCCGGCGTGACGTCGCCGAGGATGGTGGGCTCGAAGTAGTTGCCGCGATCGCCGAGGATGCGCTTGCCGCCGGTGAGCACCTTCGCGCCCTGCGCGACGGCAGCGTTCACGGCCTTCTCGATGACGTCGAGCTGTAGCGGCGTGGCGATGGCGCCGACGTCCGCGATATCGCTGCGACCATCGCCCTGGCGCAGCGGCCTCGTGAGCGCGAGCACACGCTCGGCAAACGCGTCGTAGATGCCATCCTGCAGGATCATGCGCTCGGACGCGACACAGTTCTGGCCGCAGTTGATGAAGCAGCCGGCCATCGCGGCGTGCGCGGCCTGCTCGAGATCGGCGTCGTCGCAAACGACGAAGGCGTCCTTGCCACCGAGCTCCATGACCACGGGCGTGACCCGTTCGGCGGAGCCCTGCACCACGCGACGACCGTTCCCGACGGAGCCGATGAACAAGATCGTATCGACGGCAGCGCGAGCGAGTGCAGCACCCGTCTCGCCGAAGCCCTGCACGGCCTGGATGAGATCGGGATCGTGACCGCAGCTCGCGATGACGTCGCGCAGCGCGTTCACGAACACCTGGCTCGACCACGCGACCCACTCCGACGGCTTGAGCACGATGGCGTTGCCGGCCATGAGCGCAGGCACGATGGGGTTCATCACGTTCTGGAACGGGTAGTTCCACGGGATGATCGCGGCGACGACGCCGAGCGGCAGGTACTCGAGGCGCGCGGACTTGTGGACCAGCAAACCGGAGGAGACCTTCTCCGGGCGAAGGTGCTTCTCGCCGTTCCCGATCATCCAGCGCAGCTTCTCGCAGACGGGCCAGATCTCGCCGACGAGCGCGTTTTCGCGTGTCTTGCCGGAGGCGCGCGTGATCTCCGCGCACAGCATTTCCTTGTTCTCGACGACGTACGCGAGGATGGCGCGCAGCACGCGCTTGCGCTCGGCGAACGGCGTCTTGCGCCACGACTGCTGCGCGGCCTTCGCGCGCGCGACGGTTGCGTCCACGTCGGCAGGGGAGTCGACCTTCACCGTGCCGAGGTGCGCGCGCGTGGCCGGATCGGCGCAGGAGATCTCGTTCGTCAGCGACTTGCTGGCGTCTACCTTCTTGATGCTCGCACTCATGGGCTGCCTCTCATGCGGATTGGGCGCGCTTGGCAACCCGGACGACGTCGCCCTTGGTGCCGAACAACATGTCCCAGAACGGAGTGAGGGACGCATAGTTGTTGTCGTAGTTGCCGGCGTGGTGGACGTAGTGCTTGTGGGTCAGGAAGTCGATCGGCCAGAGCAGGAGGTTGCTCGACGCCAACCCCGAATGGACGAGGATGTTCAGCGTCGAGTGGACGAAGAACACGATCGCGAACGAGTACATGTGCACTGGCCCGAGTAGCCACGTGACCCCGACGAGCAGGCCGAGCCCCGCGAACATCTCCTGTGGCGTGAGGTAGAAGCTCTCCATCGCCGTCGGGTTGTGGACCTCGTGGTGACGGCCGTGAACGTAGCGCATGAGCTTTTTCACGTGCATGAGGCGGTGCAGCCAGTAATACGCGAAGTCGTAGACGAGCAGGATGCCCAGCACCTCGAGCGGCATGCGCCAGAGCTGCACCGGCCCATCGTGCAACGCGTACGGAAAGATGAAGTACGTCATGCCGAATACCGCGACGAGCGACAGCACGGCGATGTACGCGATGTTCACCAGGCGCTTCATGCCCGGCACTTTCATCGAGTCCTTCATGCTGATGCGATACGGCTCGAAGCACTTCGCGTGATAGGCGAACGCGAGGAACGAAAGAAGCGCGCCGTCGAAGCCGAGAATGAGGACGATGAGCGTGTAAAACTTGAGCATTTGGCTCCGAAAACCTGCCACGGATGACGGCCTGCCGCAACCGAATCGGAGGGGAGGTTCGACCTGGCAAGTGCTTAACATTCCTTATGCGTGCCGGTCGCACCTTGACACGGCATCAGGGCGTCGACTAGGTTGCCGCCTCGCACTTCGCGAAAGTGGCGGAATTGGCAGACGCGCTGGTTTCAGGTACCAGTGGGAGAAATCCCTTAGGGGTTCGACCCCCCTCTTTCGCACCGACGGTAAGCGGCTCAAAATCTCGAACGCCGATCACAAGCGTGGGAACAAGCAGCAGGTGATCGATCACACCTTCCTTGGCTTGGCTCGGGCAAGAAGATACCCGCGCCAGATCGCGTCTCCCCAATGGCCGGTGAAGCATCGTCTACATCAGCGCTGTGCGAGAGCCCGCTCGGCCTTGTGGCCTACCTATCGCAACCGCGGTCCTCGCCCTCGCACGGCGTGCCACACCGCACGAACCTTCACCGTGCGGGTCCCTTCGTCGACCGAGTAGTACAGGTGGTACCTCGTTTGCGGCATCAGCCAACACCGCACGTTCGGCACGTGCTGTGACGAAAAAGGCCTGCCAGCTTGCGGCGTGAGGGCAATTCGCTCCAAGGCGACAGGCAATTCCTCGACGAACAGGGCCCGTGCACTCGGACGATTGGCTTGCCACCAGGTCGCCGCGCGCTCGATCTCCGTGGCCGCACGCGTCGCGATGATGATCGAGAAGCGGGTCACGCCTGGCGTAGTTTTGTGAGCAAGGTTTCCGCCGATACGAACCGGCCAGCCGCGAAATCGTCCTCCGACGCCGCTAGCGCCATCTCAAGCTGTCGCCGATCGTCGTCAGAGAGCTCGTCGTCCCACGCCTCGACGGTCTCGAGCTCGACCTCCACGCCATCGGGCAGGTCGGTCGGCTCATCGAGAAAGATACGACCGTTGCGAACTTGTGCCTTGAACGTCATGGCTACGTACAATTGTAGCGTGCTCGAACACACGCGTCGACTCATAGGTAAAAAGCACCGATAGGGCACACGGAACGGGCACACAGCGATCCATCTGCATGAAGTCAGCTGCTGTGCCGATCGATTCAGGTACCAGTGGGAGAAATCCCTTAGGGGTTCGCCCCCCTCTTTCGCACCGGATAGTTAGACCAGCTCGCGTGCCCAGGTGTGCTGCGCCTGCCCCAATGGGTGTTCCTTCGGCACGCTGCACGTCCTGCGACGGCGCGACTTCGTCTCGTAGACCTGTTGGTTCGCGGCGATCTCGAACGGTATTGCGCCCTGCTCAGGCATCGCACGTTCGGAATCCGGTCGCACGCCCACTCCTGCGGCGCTATGTTTCGCTGATGCGTCGCGCGCTCTGCTGCCTGTTGCTCACCGTCCTCGTCGCTGCTTGCGAGAAAGAGGACAAGCTCCTCTCGGCGCTGCCCACTCTTCCACCGACGGGCGGGGCCGTGGCGACGGCGGCCGGTCGGCTCACCGTCGCCAACTTCGGGCAGGAGAGCATCCCCGGGCCCGCTTCGCAGGGCTTGGTCGGCGACTTCTACATCCGCAACGACAAGGTGCGCTTCGTGGTGCAAGCGCCCGGGCGCGCGATCGGGCCGTGCCCCTTCGGCGGCAACGTCATCGATGCCGACTTCGTCGCCGATCCGCAAGGCGATCAGCTCGGCGAGATCAGCCCCTTTTTCCAGCTCGGCCGCACGCTCGACGCGCAGAGCGGCGAGGTGGTGCGCGACGGCTCCGACGGTGGTGCCGCCGTGTTGCGCTTCATCGGCCGCGACGCGTGGGACGACTTCATCAACCTGCGCGGCCTCGGCGCGTTCGCCGCCGTCATCCTCGATGACGGTTTGCCGTCGGTGGAGCTCGGCTGGCGCATGGCCGCGACGTACATCTTGTTACCCGGCGAAACGAAGCTGCGCGTCGTCTACACGTTCTACAACGGACAGACGCGCCCTCGTTCCACCACCTGGGGCACCCTCACCGACACCGGCGCGCAGATCGAGATCTTCCATCCTGGCACCGGCTTCGGCGAGGTCGGCTTCGATGCAATCCTGAGCGGCAAGCCCACGCCGCGCGTGACCTACGCCGGCTTCCAGGGCCGCGGCCTCGCCTACGGCATCGTCCCGGTCTTCACCGATTCCACAATCGCCGGTGCCGCGGTGCCCATTGCTGGCGTGAACGCGGACGTGTACCAGCTCAGCCAGCTCTTCGACGCCTTCAACGACGCTGGTCGTAGCCTCACCGTTCCCGCCGACGGTACCGCCTCGCGCGAGATCGCCATCCTCGTCGGTCGCGACCTCGGCGAGGTCACCACGCAAGCCCACGCGGTGCGCGGCGAGGCCACCGTGCCCATCGCGGGCGCCGTCTCCGGAGACGGAAACATCGGCGCTCGCGTGTCGGTCATGACCGTCGGCGGAAACCCGATCGATGCGATCACGAGCACCTTCGTCGTGGACTCACACGGCAACTTCGGTGGCTCGCTGCCCGCGGGCACGTACCAGATCCAGGCCGAGAACGAGCACCACGTGCGCTCGCCGAGCCAGCAGATCACGTTGCCGGCCACCACGATCTCCATCGCGTTGCCGCAGCTCGCCACCATTCGCTACACCGTCCACGATCGCAGTGGCGCGGCCATTCCCGCCAAGATCGTCGTCATTGGGACTGTCGCATCCGAGCCCTCGCGTGCGTTCCGCGACGTCACCAAGGATCCGTTGCCGCTCGGCTTCGTCGACTGGGCCCACACGTTGTCGGGCATCTCGAGCGAGAAGCCCGATCCCCTCTCCGGTGCCGACCGTCCTCTCAGCGTTCTGCCCGGCACCTACCGCATCGTCGTGTCACGCGGTCCCGAGTGGAGCCGCGACGATCGCATGGTCACCGTCACGGCAGCCGGCACTTCCATCGACGCGATCCTCGATCACGTCTCGCCTTCACCGGGCTACGCCGCGTGCGACTTTCACCAGCACTCCAACAAATCACCCGACTCGCCCGTGCCACCCGAGGCGCGTGTGCTCTCCTACGTCGCCGAGGGCGTCGACTTCGCCAGCACCTCCGAGCACGACGTCGTCTTCGACCTCGGCCCGACCGTGGCTGGCGTCGGCGCGAACGGGATCCTCGACACCGCTATCGGCATCGAGACGACCACGTGGGACTACGGTCACTACATCGCCTTCCCGCTCACCGTCGATCCGTTCTCACCCAACGGCGGGGCGCTCGATTGGGCGGGCGGCGAGAACATCGACGGCATGGGCCTCAACCTGCCACCGCCCGTGATCTTCGATCGCCTTCATGCAGCCGGCGCGCAGGTCGTGCAGGTGACGCACCCGCGCGTCCCCTCGACGTCGAGCAGCAACTTCCAGCAGAGCTTCGATCGCGCTGGCCTGCGCTTCGACTTCGCGGCACACGCGTTCTTCGGTGACAAGGCGCTCATGCCCATCGAGGCCGCCTTGCTCGCCTTGCCGCCCGAGGCGCAGCTCTTCGGCACCGGCTTCGACACGCTCGAGATCTACGACGGCTTTTCGCCTACCACCACCGTCGACGGGGAACGGCCCGATCAAAAGGCCGAGCTCGTCATGCGCGACTGGATGAACTTCCTCTCCTTTGGCTTCACGCCCACGCCCACCGGTGTGTCGGACACGCACACCTGGGTCGCCGATCCCGCCGGCATGCCGCGCACCCTCGTCGCCGTGCCGGACGATTCGCCCGCCGCCGTGGCTGCGGGTCTGAAATCACAAATCACGCAAACGCTGTCCGGCGCAAATGGAGCGCCGCGCGACGTGATCGTGACGAATGGGCCGTTCATCCGCTTCACCGTCGCTGGCGCGGGCCCGGGACGCATCGCCACGCCGGTGGCGGGCCCGCTCGCGATCCATGTGGAGGTGCATTCGCCTCTGTGGGCGCCCGTCGACACCATCGAGATCTTCGCCAACACCACGTTCGACGTGCCTGGCGCAGCGAACCAACCGATGGCGCCCGCGTTGTGCTTCACGAACAAGCCACAACCGAGCGCGCGTTGCGCCACCGCCATCGGCGGCGCGCGGCCGTTCACCGAGGCTCTGGTGCAAACGGTGAGCGGCGTGATCAGCAGCACGCGCCGCGACATCTCGATCGACCTCACGGATGTCACGGCTGACCAGTTCCTCGCGCGTAACCGCGTGGGCGCCGTCGGCAAGGATCTCTGGATGGTGGCCCGCGCGAGCGGATCGCAGGCGTTGTACCCGTCGCTGCCGAACGAGATGACGAAGACGCCCATCGCCGATCTCGCGAGCGGCGCGCCCATCTTCGACGACGGCGTTCCACCCCTTGCGTTCACCTCTGCGGTATTCGTCGACGTGGACGGCGGCGGCTGGCGCGGGCCCTTTGCACCATGACCTGCGGTCTCTTCCAGCCTCGATCGGTTGAGGGAACGGCGGGTTGTCCAGTTAGCGAAGCGCGCGCCGCCGGCGTAAGGAGGACCGAGTAGGCTCCCGTCGGCGGGGCGCCTCCGCCTTGCTCGTCACGATGCGGTGAGGCTTCTTTCACCGCGTCGCGACGATGCCAAGGCGAGCCCAGACGAAGCGATGGGGTCGGCAAGAAGAGCCACAAGCGTCCCCGACGAGGGGATGCCTGCGAGAGTCCGGCTGGGCGGTGGACGCAGCGGAGCCAGCTTGTCAGGTGAGCGGAAAGCCACGGCTGCGCATCAGTGCGTTGGTGTCCACGTCCCGGCCGCGGAACTTGCGGAAGGCTTCCTCTGGCGAGACCGAGTTACCCACGCTCATGATCGATTCGTGGAGGCGCTTGGCGGTGGCAGCGTCGTAGAAGCTCTTCGCTTCCACGAATGCTTCGGCTGCATCCGCGGTGAGCGTGTCCGCCCAGATGTACGAGTAGTAGCCGGCGGAGTAACCGTCGTCGGAGAAGATGTGCCCAAAGTGCGGCGGGCGGTGACGCATCACGATCTCCGTCGGTGCGCCGATCTCCTTCATCACCTTTGCTTCGAACGCGACGGGGTCGATGGCCGTGCCCGCCGGCACGCTGTGGATCTTCATGTCGTAGATCGCCGACATCAGATACTCGACGGTCTTGAAGCCTTGGTTGAAGTTCTTTGCCTTTTCGATCTTCGCGAGCAGCACCTCCGGCATCGGCTTGCCGGTCTCGTGGTGGAGCGCATAGGTGCCGAGCAGCTCGCTCGTGGGCAACCAGTGCTCGTTGAGCTGGCTCGGAAACTCCACGAAGTCGCGCTTCGTGTTGGTGCCCGCCAGCGACGGGTAGTGCACCTTCGAATCGAGGCCGTGCAACGCATGGCCGAACTCGTGGAACATGGTGACCGCGTCGTCCCACGAGATGAGCACCGGCTGGCCGGGCTTGCCCTTCACGAAGTTGGAGTTGTTCGAGACGATCGGTGTGACGGGTTTGCGGAAGGCTTCCTGGGTGCGGTACTCGCTCATCCACGCGCCGGAGCGCTTGCCGTCCCGCGCGTACGGGTCGAAATACCAGAGGCCGACCTGGTCCTTGCCGCGCGTGACGCGCCACACCTTCACGTCGGGGTGATAGACAGGCACGCCAGTCACCGGTGCGAAGTGGAAGCCGTAGAGCTTGCCGGCGGCCCAGAACATGCCCTCGCGCAGCTTGTCCGCGTCCAAATAGGGCTTCACTTCGTTCTGATCGAGGTCGTAGCGCGCCTTGCGCACCTTCTCTGCGTAGTAGCGGTAGTCCCACGGCTCGATCTTGAGGTGCGACTTCTCGCCGTCCGCGATCTTCTGCATGTCGGCGACTTCTTCGCGCGCGCGCGCGACGGCCGCCTTCCACACCTTCATCATGAGCGCCATCGCCGCGTCGGGCGTGCGCGCCATGTTGTCGTCGAGGATGAAGTGCGCGTGGCTCTGGAACCCGAGCAGCCTCGCGCGCTCGGCACGGAGCGCCAGGATCTTGGTGATGATGGGCTGGTTGTCGTGCGCGCCGGCGTGCTCGCCACGGCTCACCCACATGCGCCACACCTTCTCGCGCAGGTCGCGTCGCGACGAGTACGTGAGGAACGGCTCCGCGCTCGAGCGGGTGTTGGTGATGACCCACTTGCCGGCATGGCCCTTCGCCTGCGCCTCGGACTTCGCCGAGGCCTTCAGCGACTCGGGCAGGCCCGCGAGGTCGGACTCTTGGTCCAGCACGACGAGGCCCGACTCTTCGTCGGCCAGCTGGTTCTGGCCGAACGTGGTGAACAGCGTGGCGAGCTGCTGGTTGATGTCCTTGAGCCGCTTCTTCTCGATCGCGCCGAGCGCGGCGCCGCGTCTCGCAAAGCCCTGGTACACGACGTCGAGCAAGCGCTGCTGCTCGACGGAGAGCGAGAGCTTCGCGCGCCCATCGTGGACGAGCTTGATGCGCGCGAACAGATCTTCATTCTGTGCGATTTCGTCGGTGAACTCCGAGAAGAGGGGCGCCATCTCTTGCTCGAGCGCCTGCATCGGCTTGTCGTTCATCGTGGACGTGTACACGCCCATCAGGTTCGCGGCCTGGCTGAGTGGCCGACCGGCGTCCTCGAACGCGAGGATCGTGTTGTCGAATGTCGGCGCCTTCGCGTCCTTTGCGATGGCCGTGATCTCGTCACGCTTGTACGCCATCGCCTTCAGCAGGAGCGGCTTCCATTCCTCTACGCGGATCTTGTCGAACGGCGGAACGCCCAGGTGCGGTCCGGTGAACGGTGCGAGCAACGGTTCGAGCGTCACGGCAGCTCCCTTTTTGGCGGCGAACGCCGGCACGGCGCCAAGGGCCCACGTCCCTGCGGCGGCCACACCGGTCAGCAAGAATCCACGACGCTTCATTGAGGTCTCCTACTGCTGGAGGCCGAGGTCTACGAAGAAGATCTCGACGAAGTAGTCAGCAGGCTTCGCGTGCTGGTTGATGGCGTAGGACCCCACATAGGTGCCCTTGCCGGCCACCTGGGCGGCGGCCCAAAAGCCGTACGAGCCCTTGAACGGGTCGTCGTGCCCCGCGATGCGTTGCGTCGTCCACTTCATGGTGGCGTCGCGCAGCGCGAGGCGGAGCTCGCCAGTGGTGGAGTCCTGATACGCGATGACCACCTTGTCCTGCGCGAGCTTGATCGACGAGCTGTCGCCCACGAGGTGGAACACCGGAGACGGCAGACCGTCGTTGGTCATCTCGTCCATGTTGCGATAGCCATCGTCGACGACCACCGGCACGCGATCCTTCGTGTCCACGTAGAGCAGGTTGTCCTGCGACGCATCGACGTACGAGATGTGGCCCACGTCGACGGAGTCGAAGGTGAGCGACGGGTATTGACCTACGTCGGCGGTGTTCGTGCCATCGGAGGCCTCACCGTCGAGGATCACGTGCGTCCAGGCGCCGTTGGTGCCCTGCTCGGCGTAGCGGAGGTTGCCGCGCTCGCGGTCGTAGTACGCGACCCCGAGCGAGCCATTCGACTTTCGCGCCGAGCTCACCATGACCGCGATGGAGTACGGCAGCAGCACGTCCTCGTCGGCCGACACCCCGGGCAACGGTCGCGAGTCGACCACGGTGATGGTCCAATCGGTGGGCGACTGCGGATCGACCACCGAGGCTTGCGCGTAGCGGAGCTGACCCTCGGCTTTGCCCGACGTGGTGTTGCCGTGCACGATGGCCGAATACACGATGCCCGGCTTGCCTTCTTTGTCGACGGTGAGCGAGGCCCAGGCGCCGATGTCGTCGCCACCACCTTCGATGGACGGGCCGCCGACGTCGACGGTGTGCGAGTGCCAGCGCAGCGCGCCGAAGCTCGCGAACTTGAGCGAGCTGTTGGTCTGGTCGTGGTACGCGATGATCGGCTCGTTGCTGAGGGTGCGCGTGATCGACGTGTACTTGCCCACGTCCATCCCGGGCGTGCTGACGCCGCCACGCACGTGCGAGCCGACGGTGCCGGGAACCTCGTCCGGGACGCCGTCGACGAAGGCCCAGTTGGTGACGCGGCCGGTGCCCGGTACGCTGCCCACCATGAGGTCGCCGTAGGTCTGGTTGTAGGCCGCGACGTACACGTTGTCGCCGATGATCGTCATCGACGCGTAGCGGCCCGTCTCACCAGCGGGAAGGTCCGGCGTGCAGATGCACATGTTTGCGGAGCACGCGGGGATCTTGCCGATGTCGCACTTCATGAGGACGCAATCGTCGTTCACCGTGCATTGCTGATCTTTGCGGTCGCAGCCGCAGCCCACCGCGAGCATGGCGAGCCCCACGATCATCGCGAGCGAGGCAAGGACGCGACGGCGGCGGCGAAGGAGCAACCCAAGGAAGCCGAGCAGCGCGAGGACGGACACTCGCAGCCCCGACATCCGGTCGAGCCCTGTGGACGCGCCGCCGATCTCGCAGCTGCAACCACCGGCCTTGGGCGGGAGGATCTTGCCCCAGTCGCCGTGCCCGAATGCGGTGGCGTCGACCGAGATCGTGCCGATGAGCCCGGCTTCGTCCTTCACCGATACCACGAGCTGCTTCGCCGCGTTGTTGGTGATCCGGCCAATGGTGGCCACGTCCAGGAAGTCGATGGGCTGCCAGGCCGAGGCCTCACCGTTCTCGTCGAGGTAGCTGTACGTGAGGTGGTCAGCGTCGCTCACCAGATCCCAGCCTCTGAGCAACACGTGGTTGCTGCCATTTGGTCCGCTCTGGGGATCGAGCGCCGGGTGAAGCTCGGGCAGCGTGGAGTCGATGAGGAGCGGCAGCGTGACCGGCTGGGAATCTTCCGTGTGATAGTCGCCCACGACGCGCGCACGCACGGTGATCTTGTGGTGGCCCTGCAGGAGGAACGCGTCGTCGTCGATGATCGGGTGCGCGTCCTGCGTCCACTCGCGCCACATGCCGTCGTCGATCTTCCAGGCGTACTCGAGCGCGTGCCCATCGGCGCCGTCCGCGGACAGCGCGAGCTGCAGCTCGGGCCGCGCCGGGGTGACGGTGGAGGCAGGATCGAAGATCGCGCGGAGCTGCTCGGGACCCGGAACCGTGAGCTTGGTGATGCTCACTTTGGTGCGCACCTCACCCGCCATGCGCGGATGTTGCGGATCGGACCAATCGAGGAGCGGCGCGCTGGTCGCCGGCGTCTTGATGGTGGCGAAGAGCCCGAGGAAGTCGTCCTGGCCGCTCTGCACGCGCTGCACGCTCATGTCGTCGAGCGCGAAGCCGGACACACTGGGCAGCGCCACCGTCGGGATCGAGCCACCGAGCGAGCTGCCCGCCAGCGCGATGAGCGAGGACACCAGTGGCTCGAGCGCTGCCGGCGTCTCGGCGAGGAGATCGCTGTTGGTGATGCGCACCGTCAGGTTCTGCGACGAGATCTGCGAGAGCATCGGCTGGATCACCGGCAGCATGTTCGCGTCCTTGGTGACCGTGAGGTTCATGCCGAGGTTGAGATCGAGGGCCACCGTCAAGATTCGCACCCAGCGCTCCTCGACCCACGCATACATGTCGATGCGCAGATCGTTGATGGCCACGTGGAGCAGGGGATCCTGCGCGCTGCCATCGCCGAGCGTGAAGGCCACGGCCGTTTGCGGGCGCAAGACCAGCTGCACGGGCGCCTTCGGATCGAGCGCGATGTGCGCCAGCGACGGCGCGAGCACACCGAGCGTGCCGGTGGAGAGCTGCTTGATGGAGGCCCCGTCGACGTGCAGGCACAGGGTGCCGGAGTTGAAGAGGTGGAAGCCGATCAGATCGAAGTAGGTGCGCGAGATCCCGATGAGCAGGTCGCGGACGTTGCCGGATGCATCCACCGGATCGGGCATGCCCGCGAAGCTGGCGGCAGCATTGAGGGTGAAGTCCTTGCGCAGCGCATTGGCGGGTAGGTTCCACGGCGCCGCGGCGAGGTTGATTGGCTCTCGCGATGGCACGCACGGATCGGCCTCGGACGACTTTCCGGGGCCGCGCGTGCTCGGATCCCAGTCGGAGTTCATGCCGGCGAGCACGCCGAGCGTGAGCCCGCGGTCCTTGGCTGCCACGTAGCCACCCGGGACCAGGTACATCTCGAGGCCGGCCGCCTTCGGCGCATCGTACTTGACGAAGAGCGCGCCCGTGTCGACGGTGCCGGCGATGCCGAGCGGATCGGGGAGCAGGCCCTGGACGAAGGCGTCGATCTGCGGCTGCAACACCGTCGTCGCGAGGTTGAGCAACACGTTGCCCACCGAAGAGTCGAAGAAGCTGAAGAAGCCGCTCACGACGCTGGCGAACGCGTCGACGATGGAGCCGCAACCGTTCGCGTTGAGCGTGAGACCGAGGCTCAGCACGGTGATGGGCAGCGTGTTGAGCTTCAGCTTCCCGGTCACCGGGTCGATGCTGAGCTGGATGGGCGCGGTCAGATGGAAGTTGTTCGTGGTCGAGTCGCCGGCCCAGTGCTCGCTCTGGAGCGCGATCGTGCAGCTGCCGAGGTTGATGCCGAAAATGCCCGAGCGGAACTCGAGGTCACCCGCGACCCGAAGGTCGAAGGCGAGATCCACGTTCACGATCGGGTTGGTGCCATCGGCGACTTCGAGCTTCGCGCCGTCCTTGCCGTCCGCGATGTTCCACGGCGCGGGGCGGTCTTCGGATCGGAAGACGACCGCGCCACCGCAGGCGGCGTGACCGCAGGCGGCCTGCACGTTCGGACAGGCGATGAAGTACTCCTGCAGCAGCGGACGCAGGTCGTAGAACGAATTCTTGTCGACGATGCAGCCGAGCGATCCGTTGATCTGGGTCTTGAGGAGGTTCTCGATCACCGATGAGAACTTCTTGAGGCCACTCTCGGTCATGCGGGCTTGAACCCCGCCTTCGATCACCTGTTCGTTGGGGACACCGAACGGTGTGAGCCCCGTCGGCAGTGGCTTCAGCGTTCCGCAGCCACCAAACCCCGATCCGCAACCGGTCCCGATGACGACCAGTAGCGCGATCCCCAGATGAGAAAAAGCCGACCGCATGTTGCCTCCCCCGAAGGAAATTTTTTGACCAATCGATTTCCGAATGGTGAGGCTGTGTGACGTAGACGAGCCGGAAAGTCAATTGGCGTCGTTTGGTTGAGGGCGCTGGGCGATCTGTAAAGGGGCTAGGCGCTACGGGGCGTTGCTGGCGCAACAGCGGAAGCCGAGCCCCGCGAGCGAGTCACCCGATGCGGCTTGCGCGAACGTGGTGGCGCAGGTCAGCCCCACCGATGGTGACCCAGCTTCGCCACCGCGCGTCGTGTAGATCGTCTGCGGTGGCATGTCGGTGGTCATGCCCTGGTTGTCGTTGGTCCACTCCTTCACGTTGCCCGACAGGTCGTGGATGCCATTCGGCGTGATGCACATCGCCAGCGACGGTGCGCCGGTGGGGAGGGTGGCGTGGGTCGCCGCGAAGTCGGCGCCGTTGCACGTGCCGCCCTGGTACGTGTTGCCGTAGGGGTACTTGTTGTTGGTCGCGCTGCTCGCGCACGCCGCGGTCCACTTGGCGGCGGTGCACAAGCGCAAGCCTCCCGCAGCACACGCGGCCTGTGCCGCCGCATAGGTGACGAACGTCCATGGCACCGCGTTCGCGTTCGAGCACGACCGCGTGGCTACGGTGCCTGCGGCGGCGGCCGTCGCGTCGGGCCGCGAGGCCTCGTAGCGATCGACATAGAAGGTGGTGGCGCCCGAGGTGACCTGCACCATGTCCTGCACGAGGCGATTTGGACCTGTGACCTCGTCGGTGACGCCGTCGCAATCGTCGTCGACGTTGTTGCACAGCTCCACGCTCGGTGCGCCCGGCACGGCGTTCGGGAGCACGCTCAGGTCGCAGCGCGTCTTGTTGTCGTCGGTTGGATCACACTTGATGGCGCCCACGTCGCGGCACGCGGCAGCGACGAGCAGCGACGCGAGTAGTACGAGCCTACGCATCAGCGCGAGACCATCCCTGCGGAACGCCGTCGCTGGCGAACTCGGAGCGCGACGAGCAGCAAGCACAATGCGAAGGGGAGCGGTGCATTGCCAGCGCTGACCCCGACGGCAGTGACCTCGCAAGAGAAGCCGCCCGAGCCCGCGCCCACGATCTTTTCGGGATCCTTCGGAGCCGGGACCGCCGTGTATGGCACGCATTGTCCGGCCACGCAGTGCACCAGCGCTGGGTCGCCCGGGCATTTCACGTCGTTGCACGGGTCGTCGACGCAGGTGCCGAGCTCGCAGACGTGCCCGACGGCGCAGGTCTTGCCCACGCAGGGATCATCGACGCAGAGGCCGCCGGAGCAGACGAGTCCTGCGGCGCAGGGGAGGGTGCAGCCGGTGGCGACGCAGGTGCCGTCCTCACACGTGGTGCCGGTGGCGCAGAACACGGCCTGGCAGCTGTCCACGCAGGTGCCATCGCGACAAAACTGATCGCCGTTGCAGGTCACGTTGGCGCAGGGATCCGCGACGCAGCTCGAGTCACGACAGACCTGGCCCGTGGGGCAACCGAGACCGTAGCAGCTGTTGTCGACACACGCGCCTTTGCTGCACACGATCCCCGCGAGGCAGGTGATGGAGGTGCAGCGATCGACGCACATATCGTTGATGCAGTCCTCCCACGAGGTGCAGAGACGACCGCCGCAGGCGGGCGGGACGCAGAAGCCGTTGCGACAAACCGAATCGCCCGAGCACGGGAACTCGCCCGCGGCGCACGGCGTGCGGCACGCGCACCCGATGCAGGCCGAGCCCGACGGGCAGCCGTCGGTCTGTACACCACCGTCGGTGGGGATGCCGCAATCATCGGCGGGGCAAGCGCAGGTGGGCGGATGGAACGCAATGCCGCCCTGGCACACGATCTTGCCGCCGAGGCAGCGCACGGTGCCGGGCTTGCACAACATGGTGCCGTCAGCGAGCGAGTCGCAGGGCACGCCGGTGCCGGGTACGTTGTCGTCGATGGCGCCGTTGCAGTCGTCGTCCTTGCCGTTGCACACCTCGGCTTGCGGCAACGACCCGCCGATGCACACGTAGCCGCTCGCGCCCTGGCACATCCACATGCCGGGTTGGCACTCGCCGATGCTCGAGCCGCACGCGCCGCCGTTGCAGCCGCCCGCCACGCCACCGCAGTCATCGGTGGTGCCGTTGCAGTCGTCGTCGACGCCGTTGCACACCTCGGGCTTGCCCGTGGAGGCGCCGATGCAGTTCAGCGTGCCGCCTTGGCACTCGAGGTGTCCCGGCTTGCAGCTGCCGGTGCTCGAGCCGCACGCGCCGCCGCCGCCGGGGTTGCCTTCGTCGATGAGTCCGTTGCAGTTGTCGTCGAGCTGGTTGCAGATCTCGCTGGGCTTGGGCGCTTGACCAGGCACATCGATCTTGCAAACGGTCTTGCGTGCGTCGGCGGGGTCGCAGTCGATGTGGCCGGTGCCGAGACAGATGCCCTTCTGCCCGTTGTCGCAGGTGGCGCCGACGTTGAAGCCTTCATCGATCACACCGTTGCAGTTGTCGTCGATGCCGTTGCAGAGCTCCGTGCGGATCGATCCCGACACGATGCTGACGAGGGCTGGCAACAGCTGCGTCGAATTGGTGACCGGAATGAAGCTCGTGGTTTGACCCGCCGCGGCGATCGCGTTCAACGTGGCGGCTTGGTTCGTATCGACGCTGACGCCGATGACGTAGGTCTTGATGCCCTTGGTCCACAGCTCGGCTGCAGCGGCGACCGGATTTCCTCCGCACTCCTCACCACCGTCGGAGACGAAGATCACAGAGTAGTCGCGGCACGCGGCGGCGGGATCGATCTTCTTGATGGGCGTGACGTAGTCGTAGAGGGCGCGCAGCGACTCGGCGATGGGCGTGGGGCCCGAGCCGCGCAGCTCGCAATCGCCGCCGCGGCAGAAGTCGCCGATGGTGGTGTCGCCGAGGAAGTTCGTCTCGCCGCCGTCAACCCAGCTCATGTACTGGCGGACGTCGGAGTCGAAGCCCACGAGGATGTCGGCGCCGCGGCGAGGCGCGCCGCAGGTGCCCGCGTAGTTGATGCAGCGCGAGATCTTCGTGGAGTCCTCGTACACCGTGAGCGGGATCGTGCCGCTCGGGGTCTTCGGCAGGTTGAGCGCGCAGGCCACCGGGCTCGTGGTGATGCCGTTGTTCGGGTTGTCGTACGAACAGCACACGCTCTGACAGTCGAGCCACTTCGCCGTCTGACACGAACGCTGGAAGCCTTCGTCCTGATGGTAGCGAGAGAGCGCGAAGTCGATCTCGGGATACGCGGCGATGAGCTGCGAGACCGCGTCTTTCGCGAGGTACAGCTTCGAGTCGTTGGGCAGCGTGTCGCTGTTGGTGTCGATGCCGGGGTGCTCCCCGGAGCCGTCGCCGAACGTCACCACGCCGGAGAGGTTCTGCAGCATGGACGCCGACGAATCGAGCAGGAGCGCGATGCGCGGCCGCGAGGTGCCACGCGAGCCTAGACATGAAGCGTTGCCGTTGCCGGGGTCGCACAACGGCGGCGAGCCCGCGGTGCAGGCCGACTGCGACATCGCGCAGCTGCCCGTGCCGCAGCTCACCGTCGCCACGATGTCGTCGGGCGTGCCGTTGAAGTCGTTGTCGTAGCCGTCGCAGACCTCACCGATGTACGCGCCGTCGATGAGCAACTCACCCGCGCCGCCGCCGGCCTCACCGGTGCACACCGGACATATTCCACCGACGGCACCCGAGATGTTGAACGATGCGGCCACGTCGATCGTGCGCGTGCGCGACATCACGTTGATGATGCCGCCGCCGCCGCCACCACCACAGTCGTCGCACGTGCCGCTGTTCTGGTTGCCGATGCACTCGTCTTCGTTGTCGCTCGGGTCGAAGGCGTCACACTGGTTGCTGGCGTTCACGCACACCTTGCCCAGTGCGCCGCCGAGATTGACGCAGGTCTGGGTAGACGCGCAGTTCGCATTGGTCGCGCATGGCTTGCAGTTGCAAGGACCACAGCGGCCACCCGTGCAGGTTTGCCCGCCCTGACAGTCGCTGTTCAGCGTGCAGGCGTTGCACTTCGGTTGCTCGTCTCCGCCGCGACCTCCCTTCGCGGAGACCACGGCCGTCGGGCCGATGGTCACCACGTCGCCGACGAGCAGCACCGAGCCCCCGGCGCCGCCACCCGCGGAGTCGTTCCCGTGACCGCAGCCGCGGTTGCCGTCGGTGCGCACGATGCCGTTCATGACGAGCGAGCCGGTCATCCCCGGGTTGACCGCGGCGAGCACGATGCGACCACCACCATGGCCGGCGGTCAGCACCTTGGGTCCGTAGCTTCCCGCGACGAAGCCGTCTCCGTCGCGGCAGCCCTTGTCACCACCGGACGCGCCGAACTCGGTGGCCCAGATGGAGTGAAAGTACGATTGGCCCGCAACGGTGGGCAGGCCGTCGTTGTTGCGACAGTCGGCGTAGCTGGTGCAACCGTTGTTCGTCGCGTTCACCGTGCTCGGGGTGCAGGCCTCCTCGAAGCCAGCAGGATACGACGCGGGGTTGTCCTTGGTGCCGCGTCCGCCGTTGCCGAAGTGCGCGCCGCCACCTCCCGAGTCTCTGAAGAGCTGTCGATCAATCGACTCGCCGAACATCACCCAGATCGAAATTACTGATGAATTTGCTCCGCCGACGCACTTTGAAGCCGATTGATCGA
>JAYUBF010000276.1:0-11821 GCA_043741435.1 Myxococcales bacterium | reverse complement strand
CCTGACGGCTCGGCCGGCAGGGCGGGCGGCACGCCCGATGAGATAGACTAAACAGCAACGCAACCTTTGATCTCCGAACAATGCGTTGCTGTTTAGCGCGGGTCAGAACCTTCCGCCGAGCGAGACGCCTGCACCGTCGGCGGAACCATACGGCGAGACCTGCGCCGGCATGCGCTCGATGGTCTTCTTGCCGACGAGCCCGGCGATCATCATGGCGAAGCCACCCATCTCCGACACGGAGGTCAGGCTCTGGTCGCGCGCAGCGCTTCGAGCGCCATGGCGAGGTCAGTCGGCGGCGGCGTCTCGAAGCGCAGGAGCTTAGCAGTGCTCGGGTGGGTGATCCCCAGCACGGCGGCGTGCAGCGCCTGACGGCCGAGTTGCTCGTGAACGGCGCGAAGGCGAGGCTCCTTGGACGGCCGCCCGTAGAGCTGGTCGCCCACGAGAGGATGGCCATGGTCTTTGAAGTGCACGCGGATCTGGTGCGTGCGCCCCGTCTCGAGGCGCGCCTCGACGAGCGTGGCGCCGGCGTAGCGCTCCTTCACCGTCCAGTGCGTGATGGCGTGGCGACCCCCGAGCACCCGCGACGAGTACTTCTTGCGATCGCGGGGGTCGCGACCGTAGTGCGTGCTGAACGTACCTTGCTCTTTCACCACGCCCTCGACCACGGCGAGATAGCGACGCTCGAGGCTGTGGTCGTGAAACTGTTGTTGCAGCGCGATGAGCGTGGGCTCGTCCTTGGCGACCACCATGACCCCGGACGTGTCCTTGTCGAGACGATGCACGATGCCGGGCCGTCGCTCGCCGCCGATGCCTCGCAAGCTGTCACCGCAGTGATGGAGGAGCGCGTTCACGAGCGTGCCGGATTGATGCGACGTGGCCGGGTGCACCACCATGCCTGCGGGCTTGTCGAGGATCACCAGCGCTTGGTCCTCGTAGAGAATGACGAGGGGGATGTCCTCGGGTCGATCCTCGACGGCCTCGATGGGCGGTGGGCTGAACACCACGCTCTCGTCGGCGCGCAAGGCCCGCGCGGGCTGCAACACCACAGTGCCGTTGATCGTTACTTCACCAGCTTCGATGCGCCGGCGCAGCTGAGAGCGAGAGAAGCCAAGGACGCGCGCGGCGAGCCACACGTCGAGCCGCCCGCCGACGTCTTCAGGCGCGACCGTGAAGGTCACGCTCTCGGAAACCGCTACCAGATTTTCGACTTCACGTGCCCCTTCGACTTGATCATGACGTCGACGATGGCGCGATCGTAGAGGTTGAGCGTGAAGATCTCGGGCGTGACGCGGCTCTTGAACAGCGAGCGTCCTTCCTCGATGTGCTCCTTCATCACGTTGAAGAGCGTGTCGTTCTCGATGCCCTCCACGATTTCTTTCTCGTGATAGAGCGTGAGGTCCGACGCGATGGCGCGGGCCAGCTGACGTGCACGATCGGCTTTGTCGATGAGTGCCATCGGGCGAGTGTAGTTGCGGGACGGTGAGGGCGTCAAACTCCGAAGCGCTCGAATCGTCCCTACGCGCGACTGCGCCGGATGCGCTCCACGCTGCGATCGAGTTCGTCCATCGAGAACGGAGCGTGAAACAGCTGGTCGCTGTGCACAGATAACTTCGCGGCGCGCGCACCGAAAAGCCCGCCACCAAAGACGAAGCGCAACAGCGCAGCCTGCTCGGTCTCGCACGACCGCAAGAACGCGAGCACCGGTTCGAGCGCACCGTCTGCATCGCAAACGAGCAAGTCGTACAACGCGCCGGCCCGGAGCAACGACTGCGCTTCGGACACGGCCTGAACCCGGTGAACCTCGTAGCGCTTGCGAAGGAAGCGAACCATGGCACGCGCGAGCAAGTCGTCTTCTTCTACAAGCAAGAGCCCGAGACTCATGACCGGAAGCCTGACACGACCTCGATAAACACGCTAGTATCATGGGCTGTTTTACAGTAGCGTAGGAGAGCTACACCTTTGGGGGTGGATGTCGGCACCCTGCTTGCCTTGGTCGGCGCGAACCTGCGCCGCGCGCGATGGGCTAGAGGGCTCACACAAGAGCAGGTCGCGGCGCTCGGGCTCACGTACCGTTACTACCAAGAGCTGGAGCGCGGCACCCGCAACCCGACGCTGCGTACGCTGCACCTGTTGGCCGAGACGCTCGATACGACGATCGCCGCGCTGTGCGATGTGGAGCCTGCGCAGACCATTCGTGCGGCCGAGCGCCTCGCGGGCTATGGCCTGGGCCCGCCGCCCCGCGGGCGCAAGCCGCGCACCCCACTGAAGAAAACGCTGCGCACGAAGCCGCGGTAGCCGCGCTCGAACCGCGCGGAAGCACCGTGCGTCCACAGCTCCGAAACGAGCTCTACGTCGTCGTCGATGAGCAGCAGGTGCACGGTGCGTCAGGGCTTGCCGTTGGGGCGGCACCACCAGCGACCGCTGATCGGGTCATCGGGCCGACACGGCACCGCGCCGCACATGGGTGGCGCTTCCGGATCGGTGCACACCAGCTGATTGGGATACGGGGTGCACACCCCGCCCGGCGTGTTGGCGCAGTTGAACTCCCCATTGCGCGTGATGCAGTTGTAGCCACACGCGGCGTTGCCGTCGACGGTGATGCACTTGGGGCGCGGCAACGGACGCGTGTCGGCACAGTACGCGTTGATGGGCGGATCCCAGCAGGTGATGCCGCGCGACGTGACGACGCACACACCGTCGGGCGTGCTCGAGCACTGCACCTGGCCGCCATCGCGCGCCACGCAGTTGTAGCCGCACGCAATGTTGCCCGAGCGCGTGATGCACTGTGCGCCGGGGACACGGTCACCGTAGTGCGCACGCACCGAATCGGGCGGATCCCAGCAGAGCAGATCGCGATCGGTGGAGCTGCACACCCCGGACGAGGTCTGCGCGCAGCCGAGCTCACCGTGCGCCGCGATGCAGTTGTAGCCGCACGCGACCTTGCCGTAGTTGTTGAGGCAGCTTTGCTGCGGCAAGAACGACAGAACGAGTTGGAGGAGAAAAGCCGTCATTTACGAATCACCTGCCCAAGTGGTCGACCAAGCCAAGCCAGTAGAACGCTAGTCCGGACATTTGATTCCGCCGATGGCCCTGATTCAGGCACCCGCGACCCGACCACGCCGGTAGCGGTGCAGGTACGACTGCGTGACCTGCGCCACATCGAGGCGCAGATAGCGCGCGAACTCCACGAGGAAGCCGCGCACGTACACCTCGGCCGGCATCGCCTCCCAGCGCTCTTCCTCGATGCTGCGCAGGTGCGAGGCGCCTACCTTGGTGCGCGCGGCGATGTCGTTGAGGCCGATGCCACGCGCTTCGCGCAGCTGGCGCAAGAATGCGCCCGTGATCTCGGTCTCGGCCGACAGCACCGGTTCGGGCAATCGCTCGACGGGCGGCGCGCCGTCGAGCCGGGGTGTGACGGGCACGCCGCCGGCGGACGTGACCTGCACCGACAACGCGAGCGGTACAGCCGCAGCCGTGCGCGCGGGCAGCCCCGAGGGAAACAGCTCGACGTCGTACTCGCGCCGGCGGCCCACGTCGAGCAGCGTATCGTACGCCTCCTCGATTCGATCCTGCACCACGGCGAGCCCTGCCGGCCCGTACAGGCCTGCGACCGCCATCGACTCGCCGGCGTAGATCTCGCGCTGGCGCCGATACGCTTTGCGAATCTCCTCGTCGCTGGCGCCAGGCTCGAGCTCGAGCACCTCGTACAGCGTTTGCTGAGGCGTGTCGCGCGGTGGCTGGAAGTCGGTGGCGCGCTCGTCGACCGCAGCGAGCACCCGGCGCGCGATCCGCTCCAGGTCCTTCGAGATCTTCGCCTCGGGATGCTCGGTGAGAAGCGGCCGACGACGACGCACGGCTTGCCATACGGCATCGTCGGTCTCGAGCGCACCGAGATAGTCGATGGAGAGCCCGAGCCGCCGCCGGCCCGTCGAGCGCAGCGCGGGCCCGAGGTCGAAGTCGCTCTTGGTACGCGTCTGGTTGAGGATGAGGCGCGGACGGAAACGGCGAAGCCCTTGCTCGATGCGCGGCAGCGCGGAAGGAGCCTCGCGTTGCGCGGCCTGATACAGATCGAGTGGCGCGGGCATTCCACCTTCGGCCTTGCCTGCCGCGACCCGTTCGAGATCGCGCACGCCACGCAGCCGGCGCAAGAACGCGCTCTTGATGAACCGGAAGGTGTTCTCCACGCTCGTCGGCTCGGGAGCGACGACGAGCAGGCCCATGTGCGCCACGAGGAAAAAGTCGAGCGCGATGAAGCCCGAGCCCGAAGGGAGATCGCAGATCAGGTAATCGGCCTCGACCATGCGGATCTGGGTGAGCAGCCGATTCTTCGTGGCTGGCTTCGGGTTCGCGGCCCACACCGGGTCGCCTTCGCCGGAGATGAGGCCGAGGTTGGCCACGGCGGTGGGGACCACGCAGTCCTGCACGCGCGCGACCCGCTTGTCGAAGAAATCGCCCAGCGTCACCGTCGGCCGCTCGACACCCACGAAGTTGTGCAGGTTCGCGCCACCGAGATCGACATCGATGAGCACCACGCGCTTGCCGAGCTGCGCGAGATAGACGGCGAGATTCGCGGCGACCAGTGACTTGCCGACGCCACCCTTGCCACTGCCGACCGCGATGATGCGGCGATCGACCTCGCGCTCGCTGTCGGAATCACCGCCATCGGCCGAGTCGGCACCCTGGCCAGCCTCGGCCGCTTCACCGATCTCGCCGGGCGTGCTCATGATCCCCGGGTTGTACACGAAATCAGCCGTCTTGATCAGCCTTCGTCGTCGACGAGCTCCGTGTTCCAGTACGACGCATCGATGATGCCGACGAACGGCAGCCATTCACGGTGCGTGGTCTTGTCGCCGAGCTGCACGCCGAGCGGCCGCGTGGCCGAGGTCCAGCTGGGACGAACCGGTGTCTTCTTGAGGCGCATGCCAGCTTCCTCCGGCAAGCGGCACCCCTTGCGGAGGTTGCACGGGACGCAGGAGCACACGACGTTCTCCCAGGTGGTGCGGCCCCCACGCGCCCGCGGGATGACGTGGTCGAGGTTCAGCTCCGTGCGCGGCAGCTGTCGACGGCAATACTGGCACGTGTTGTCGTCACGCGCGTAGATGTTGTGGCGCGAGAAACGGATCTTCTGCTTGGGCAGACGATCGTAGAGCTGCAGGATGATGACGCGCGGGATCGCGATGGCGCGCCCGATGGTATGCACCACGTCCTGGCCCGAGGCCACGCCGAGATCGGCCCAGCTGGCGAAGTCGAAGGTGGAAAAATCGGGCGCCATCACGCGCGCCGCGCCTGCGTACAGCAACGTGAAGGCGCGGCGTGCCGAGGTGACGTGCACCGGCTGATAGTTGCGATTGAGAACCAGAACGTTGGACTCGAGCACGAATCAGCCTCCTCTTGGCGAGAGCGATGCTCCCACCTCCGCAAACGTGCGTGTGACCTCGATCAGCTCCGCTTCGTCCAAGGTGCGAACATCGATGAGCAACTGTCCTTGCGTGATGCGTCCGACGACCGGCGTGGTGGCCGAGCGCAGCCCCTCGTCGAGGGCTTGCTCCGAGCAGCCCTCCACCGACGCAGCGACGGCCCACGACCAGGGCTCGAGCAGCGGCGACGCGCCACCACCGACGGCAGACCGCACGCGTACCGGCGTGAAGGTCCCCGTCGGACAGTCGAGCGCGAGGGCTTCGGCCAGGCGCCTCGCGCGACCCTCGAGCGTCGGCTCCGGCGTGGCCAGCATGCGCCGCACGGGGATCTCGCCTTCCCGGTTGGCGCGATAGAGATCGAGCGTAGCCTCGAGCGCGGCGAGGCTGAGCTTGTCGGGACGCAGCGCTCGCATGAGAGGGTGCTTGGCGAGGCGATCGATCACGTCGCGACGGCCGACGAGGATGCCCGCCTGCGGACCGCCGAGGAGCTTGTCGCCGGAGAACGCGACGAGATCCGCACCGCCTTCGATGAGGCTCGCCACCGTGGGCTCGCTCGCGTCGGTGAGGCCGGGCACGTGGGACAGCGCGCCGGCGCCGAGATCGACGACCAGGGGAATGTCATGCGCACGCGCGAGCGCCGCGAGCTCGGGCACCGTCGGCTCTTCGGTGAAGCCCACCATTGCGAAGTTGGAGCGATGCACGCGCATGAGGGCACGGACGGACCCCTCCGGTGATTCTTCAATCGCGCGCGCGTAGTCGGCGACGCGCGTGCGGTTGGTGGTGCCGACCTCGATGAGCGTGGCACCGGAGGCGGCCATCACCTCGGGGACCCGGAAGCCGCCACCGATCTCGACCAGCTCCCCGCGCGAGACGATGGCGTGACCGCCCTTTGCCAAGGCCGTGAGCGCAAGCAGCACGGCGCCGGCGCAGTTGTTCACGACGAGCGACGCTTCGGCCGCGGTGAGCTCGCGCAACAGCTCGGCGACGTGATCATGGCGGTGACCACGCGTCTTCTCGTCGACCCGAAGCTCGAGGTTGCTGTACCCGCGCGCCACCTCGATGACGCGAGCGAGCGCAGCCTCCGCGAGGGGGGCACGACCGAGGTTGGTGTGGAGCACGACGCCCGTCGCATTCAGGACGCGGCGGAGTGAAGCGCGCGTGCGTGCAGCGATCGCGATGCGGATGCGCGCCTCGTCGATTTGGACGGGCTGATCGGAAACCGTTGCGCGGTCTTTCAGATCCGCCCGGTGCCGGGCGATCTCTTCACGAACGGAAGCGACCACCGCCCAGCGTGGAGCGGTGGCAAGTAGCGCCTGACCGATGGTACCGGCAAGAATATCACCCACTTTGGGCAACCGGCGCAGCCTGGGCTCGAGGTCCGCGGGCATGTGCCCTTCATTGTACGTCGGCGTGCCCGTGGAGGCACGAAAGTTGGTGTAGCGACATGTAGGTGTGGCTACCGAAAGAGACGCCAGAGGCGGGCCCACACCGAGCGATCTTCGATGGGTCCCTCCGGCTCGGGCATCACCCGCGAGAACGCAGCGAGCTCGTCGATCTGAGGACGTGCGGCGAACACGCCCATGCAGCGAGCGCAACGGCGCACCGATGGCCCCCGGTCGAGGTACGGCTGCAGCTCGAGCACCGCGCCATCCCGGGGGCACACGCTGGTGGTGTGCTCGCGCCCACGCGGACCGCGGGCCGAGCGTGGCAGCTGTAACAGGTCGCTGGCGAGCGCCGCGGTCTCGCCAGCCCACCAGTCGAACCACACTCCGTAGCACGCGCCACACACCGACACCTCGGACGCGCGCTCGTCGGGCACGCTCGTGCTGAGCATGGTGAGGGCGCCGCCACAGCCCGGACAGCGATCGGTGCCGAAGCGCGCCTCGGACATCAGTCTTCCTCGGCGTGGGTCGGTTGCACAGCGCGCGCTCGGATGTCGATCGGCTTCATCCTACCCTTTGCGAGCCAGGTGGTGGCCGCGCGACGGATGAGCTCGTTGCCGATAGCGCCGCGCGCGCGTAGTAGGGCAGGATGGGATACGGATGCGTGAGCTGCGCTGCGATGAGCGGCGCCGACACCTTGTCGTTCGCGCGACCCCGCACGTTGGCGAACACGTACGAGATGGGCGAGGAAAGCGATCGTGCCCCACCACCAACCGCCGACCGTACAGCGCCTACCGCTTTCGCTTGATCTTCTTGGCAGGTGAGGTCCGGCGAGCGTGCTGCTCGAGCACCATCACGTCGAGAAGGTCCTTTGGGCGCGCTGCTGCGCGCTTGTTCTTGATGAGCGCATCTCGCCCGAGCACTTGGATCTTGAAACCATCGACCTTCGTGCTGGCCTTGGTCGACCACGCGTCGGCGAAGGTGACACCGTCGATCTCGGTGAGGATGTCGATGCGGTGGGGAGGAACGCCCATGATCAGGCCCTTGCCAGGCTTCGCCAGGTCGGAAGCCTTCACGTCGAAGAGCGGCGCGCCGAATTTCTCGAGGGCGCGCATGACGCGCTTCGCTGCCATGGCATAGGCGTCGACGATCAGGAACTCAACGCCTTCGCTCGACAACGCGGACAACATTTCGGCGAAGTCTGGATTGAGCAATCGCGGCACCCTTTCGCTTGAAAGTCCAAGCATCGACGGTCATCGGCCAAACCATGGCGAGGCGCTCGGCCAGGGTGCCGGGTGTAAACCCGTCGTCGTTCGACTCGTCCCCGCCTGCGACCACTCGCACCGGCCACTGCCCGCGAGACGACGCCTTCTGCGTGCGCGCAACCACGGTGCAGTCTACCCCAATTGATCGCAGGCGGTTGTCACGCTCACCGAGGACCCCTCGCAACGTCGGGCGGGACCCCATAGGAAGCGCTTCCCATCGAAGAATCGGTCTATTGTCGCTGCCTCGATGAGCCTTCAGGCCCTCCCAGCGCTGCTCTCGTCGATCGTGACCTTCGCGATCGGCGCGGCGGTGGTGCTGCGCGAGCCGCAGCGCGCGCGCCGCTTGTTCGCCGTGTTCGCGTTCTCGCTGGCGGCGTGGCTGATGATGAGCTTCTTGCACTCGGCGTTGCACCTCGAGACGCTGCACGTGATCGCGCTGGGCGTGGCCATCCCCATCCCGATCCTCGCGTATCGGTTCTTCGTGGTGTTCGTGGCGCAGATCGCCGGCGAGGAGAGCCCTGGCTCGCGCAAGGAAGGCGAAGAAGGCACCCGCGTTCCGGTGACGCCACGCTGGATGATCCCGATGGCGCTCGCGCTCCTCATCGCGCTCGTCTACACCGCGCTGTTCGGGCCTGACGGGCTGCACCACGCGCCTTTCTTCGTCCTGCTCTACGGTGCCTACTTCTTCGGCGGCCTCACCGCGGTCGCGCTCGTGGCGCACGCTGCGTACCGTCGCACGCTGGGTCGCACCGAGAAGGCGCGGCTGCGCTACCTGTTCATCGGTGGGCTCATCGCCATCGCGCTCTCGGCCTACGACGGCCTCAACGCGCTCGGGGTGCGCGTGCCGACCACGGGTCACGTCTTCACCGTCACCTATATGTACTTCTTGTCGCAGGCGCTGTTCCGCTATCGCCTGCTCGATCTCAACGAGCTCCTGGGGCGCATGGCCGTGCTCGGCGCGTTCGTGCTCCTGCTCACCACCATCTACGGCCTGCTCGTGGCGTGGGTGCCCGCGCAAGAGACGGGCCTGTTCTTCTTCAACTCCACCGTGGCGAGCCTGGTCATCTTCATCCTGTTCGACCCTCTGCGCGGCGTCATCGAGGGACAGATCCAGGGATGGCTGTTCCGCGAGCGATGGACCCTGAAGGCCGAGATCGATCGTGCTCGCACCGAGCTCAGCAACACCATCGATCTCCACGACTGCGTGACGGTCGCGCTGCGTCACCTCGAGGAGTCACACCGCGTGACGCACGCTTCCGTGTACCTGCTCGATCGCGATGCCGCGGGCTACGATTTGCACGGCGCCGTCGGGCCGCGCCCCACCGAGCGCATCGACGCGGCGGCGCGACGTCCGTTCTTCGAGCGGTTCCAGACGGGGCGCCCCGCGACCCCAGGAGGGCCGCCTTCGTTCGTGCCCATCTCCATCGAGCAGCTCGAGCGCGAGGTGGCACAGAAGAGCACGGCCAGCGACGGTGACACCGAGAGCCTCGACGCCGTGGCTCGCACGCTCGACGAGATGCGAGCCGCGCTGTGCGTGCCCGTGGTGGCCTCCGACGGCGACGCGGCGCAGATCGTGGGCCTCATCGCCGTGCGCGACGAGCGCCTGCGTGACGCCTATGCCTCCGACGAGATCGAGATGCTGCGCGGCCTCGGCGCACAGCTCGCCATCTCGGTGCAGAACTCGAAGTTGTACGACCGCATGAAGGAGCGCGACCGCCTGGCCGCGCTCGGCGAGATGGCCGCGGGTCTCGCGCACGAGATCCGCAACCCGCTCGGCGCCATCAAGGGTGCGGCCCAGCTGCTGCTTCCACCCGACGAGCCAGCGACGGTGCCGAACGAGTCGCGCGAGTTCCTCGGCATCATCGTGGAAGAGACCAATCGATTGAACCGCGTCGTATCCCAGTTCCTCGACTACGCCCGTCCGTACAAGGGTACGCTCGAACCACTCGATGTGAACGAGGTGGTGAAGAAGACGGTGCAGCTGCTGCCACCTTCTGCCGACGGTGCGCCACCGGCCGATCTGAGCCTCGAGCTCGACGCTGCGTTGCCGCTCGCGCGTGGTGATGCCGAGCAATTGCGACAGGTCTTCCTCAACCTCGCGCTCAACGCGTTGCAAGCGATGCCCGACGGTGGCCGGCTGGTCATCGGCACCGCGCGCCGGCCACCACGCGCCGGCGCAGGCGAAGCCGTGGAGGTGCGCTTCACCGACAACGGGCGCGGCATCCCGAGCGCAACGCTCAAGAACCTGTTCATCCCCTTCTTCACCACGAAGGAGCGCGGGACCGGGCTCGGCTTGCCCATCAGCCAACGCATCGTCGAGAACCACGGTGGCCGCATCGAGGTGCGCAGCCGCGACGGCGCCGGATCCACCTTCACCGTTTTGTTGCCGACGCTGTCGGCGAGAGGCTGAGCATGCATTTCAATCCCGTGACGCTCGTGGCGCTGAGCGTCTCGCCGTTGTCGGTGCGTACCGTCGATCCCTTCCGCATCGCGACTGGAGTGGTCGACACCACGCGTTCCATCCTGGTGGAAGCGACGCTGACGCGCGGCAAGGTTCGCATGGTGGGCCTCGGCGAGGGCGCGTGTCTCCCGCCGGTGACCGCGGAGGATCAGCCCGATGCGCTGGCCGCCGTCGAGCGCGCGATCCCGATGCTGAAGAACATCGCCTTCGCGGACGACCGCACGCTGCTGTTGGCGCTCGATCGCACGCTCGGCACCACGCCGGTGGCGCGGAGCGCGGTGGAGGTGGCTATCCTCGCCGCGCTCGCCGCGCTCGATGGGCTGCCGCTGTGGCGCTGGCTCGCGGAAGATCCCAAGGCCGATGCGCCGATCATCGAGAGCGACATCACGATACCGATCCTCGAGCCGTCTCGCATGGCAGAGCTCGCCGCGCAGTGGTGGGCGATGGGCTTCCGCAAGTTCAAGCTCAAGGTGGGCCACGATCTGGCGAAGGACCTCGCGTCGCTCGACGCCATCGCTGCCGTGGCACCGAAGGCCACGTTCCAGCCCGACGCGAACGCGGGCCTGCGCGTCGACGAGGCACTCGCGTACCACGCCGCGGCGAAACAGCACGGGCTGCGCATCACCTGCTTCGAGCAACCGTGCGCCACGTTGGTCGAGTTGCGCCAGGTGAAAGACTTGCTGGCGATCCCGGTGCTCGCCGACGAATCGGTGAAGACCATGGCCGACTTCGACGCGCTCGTCGCTGCCGATGCCGCGAGCGGCATCAACCTCAAGATCGGCAAGACCGGCAGTCTGCTGCGTTGCCTCGCGCTCGGACGTGCTGCGCAGCAACGCGGCATGCCGCTCATGGTCGGCGGCATGGTGGAAACACACCTCGGAATGACGACGGCCGCGCACCTCTGCGCTGCGCTCGGCGGCGTGGCGTTTCCGGATCTCGATACGGCCTGGCTCCTCGCTGACAATCCATTCTCGGGAGGCTACATAGCGACGCGCGACGGCGACGGGTCGAAGCCCGGCCCGTTCTACTCGCTGCCGGAGCTGCCGGGGCTGGCCATCACGCTTGCTTGACGCTGTTGTGACCCCCACGTAGCGTGCAGCGCAGATGGCCAAGGCGCGCATCGTCCTTGCCGACGACGAGCTGAACCTCCGCCGCGTGCTGGGGGCCATCCTCACGCGCGAGGGCTACGACGTTCGTGAGGCGAAGGACGGCGAGGAAGCGCTGTCACTGGTGGGGCCCGAGACCGTGACGGTGATCACGGATCTGCGCATGCCGCGCATGGACGGCATGGCGTTG
>JAYUBF010000275.1:0-3694 GCA_043741435.1 Myxococcales bacterium | reverse complement strand
CAAGGATCGATTTCACCAGATCGGGTGAACATCCTCGATTTTCGCTGACGACGGTCATACTTGCCGGCGTTTCCCCTCAGGCCGAAGTCCCTGTCCGATGGATGGCTGGCGAATCGAGCGCAAATCGAGTGGCATGCGCTGTGTAGTGCTGTGTGGGGGAAATGCCCACCGATACCTTCTACGTGCCCCGGCGGGTCTACCGCACCGTGCTGGCACTCTTGCCCGATGCACCGATGCGCGCGGTGGGCGCACCGACCCAGCAAGCGACGACCCTCACCCGCGCACTGACGAGGTATCGCGAAGCGGACCTCAGCCCGGGCTACTCGGGAACGTTGAAATAGAACGGGTAGCTCACGAGGGACGCCCCACCTTCCCTCACGTGCGGGAACGTCCAGCGCGCGACGGCCTGGCGGACACACGTCGACACTTGCTCCACGAGTTGGCTGGATCCGATCATCTCGCGACCTTCGGTGAGTGACGAGCTCACCGCGCCGCTGGCCTCGATGCGGAACTGCGCCGTCACACGGCCGTACATGCGCGGGTCGTGCTCGAGGGCGTGCTCGTAGCATCCGCGCAGCTCGTTCTCGTGGGCGCGCACCACGCGCCGGATGACGTCCCTCATGGAACCCGCACCCCTCAGCGTGCAGGTCGGCGCCCCGAGCGTGCAGGTCGGCGCCCCCGCCCGGTAGTGCATCTCGCCACGACCATCACCATAGCCCACGCCATCTCCGTCGCCACCGCCATGGCGGACGGTGCCGATGTCTCCAATCCCGATCGAGCCATCGCCGCCGCTTTCCCCGATGCCGGTGAGCCCAAGCCCCTCCGTCCCATCATCCGTCGCATCATCCGTCGCATCATCCGTCGCAGAGGCCGCTCCCGATGCCGCTCCGCCGCGTGCCGTCGCACCGGAAGCTCGACCCCGTGCCGCCGCCGCATCGCGCGCGGCCTCTGCGGCAGCCTCGCCGCTATCTGCCTCGCGCAGCGACGTCATCGCCGCGATCGCAGCCGGATCGAGCGCGACCTGATTGAGCCTGGCCATGGCGTCGTCGGTGGCATGCTGCCGTTCTGCGGCATAGGCCGTTGCCGTCGCCGTCGCTGTCGCTGAATCCGTTGCCGTTGCCGTTGCCGTTGCCGTTGCCGTTGCCGTTGCCGTTGCCGTTGCCGTTGCCGAATCCGAGATCCGCTTCAACGCGGGTGGACGCTTCGCCGTTGGGCTCCTTTTCGTCGCGTCTGGCGTGTCGTGCGTGGGCTTCGCGCCCGGCGCCGCGATCGTCACCGACAGATACGCAGCGCGTGCGCCTTCGGCGAGCACCAGCGATGGCGCGGGCTCTGGGCTCGCATGCCGGAAGAAGAGCGCCCAGCTCATCACGAACAGAGCGGGCAAAGACCACAGCACGATCGCAGTCGACAAGGTGCCGAGGGCGAGCTTGCGGCGCCACGGCGTCGACGAACGTCCTATGGCCACGGGTGGGTCCACCGCGGACACGGACACGGACACGGACACGGACAACAGCGACCCCGCGTAGTGCAGCGGGTCGTGATCGAGAAGAGGTGTCCACGTACCGTCGATACCGCGCACCGAGATGATGTGCCCACTCCGCACCAACAGCCCCTGGTCTTCGCCGGGCAGCGCGATATGCACCTCGTTGCCATCGCCCACGCGCAGAACGTGGTGCTCGAGCAGCGCGCCGTCGAACTCGACCCGCACCTCGGCAGCACGTGGCAACGACAGATCGGCGGACGCTCGCATGACGAGCACTGACAGCCGCGTGCGCGAGAGGTTCCCGGCGACCGTGTAGCTCCTCGTCGTCCTCACCTTAGGGCCTCACCACACGTCTTTCTCGCCGTACCGCGTGTGACCGCTCCACGAGCTGTCAACGTGGGCCTCACCCAGATGGACGATGGACCCGTCGCGACGCGCTCGACGTTTGTGAGTGTGGTCGGATGGATCGGGCTCCTGGGTCGTGGCGACATCCAGAACTTCACGCTGCTCCTGAGCGGCAACGCCCTCATGGCGGCCTCCACGCAGCAGATTATCTTCACGGGCGCGAGCCCGACGGCGCCGTGCACCGTGCCTACGTCGGGCACGCTGGTCTGCCAGTAACGGCTACTCGATGCGCGGATCCTGACCGGTGCCGAACGCTTCCGCGAACGATCGACTCGCTCGGATGCCGGCCAGCGCTTGCTTTGCGCCCGTGGCCCAGCGATCGCCCAGATGGTCGCGCGCCGGATACATTTCCAAGAACGCCTGCAACCGGCTCGTCGCACGCGGGATGTTTCCCGTCGCGTAGTCCGACATGCCGGCGTGATACATCGCCTGGTAGTTGGTCGGCCACAGCTCGACGACGAGGTCCATGATCGGGCCCGCCGAGCGATCGTCACCGGTATCTGCGATGGGGTGCGCGATGTCGAACACCACGACCAGCGCGCGGCTCCGCCCGCTGCCCGCGTTCACGATCGCGCGGCGCGCTTCGTCGATGTTGCCGGCCAAGGCCCAGCACGCAGCGACGTAGCCGGCGGCATCGCTATCTTTCGGCGGGCGGCTGCGCTGGAGAAACTCGCGCGCATCGAGCGAGTTGCAGTGCCCGCGCGCGGTGGTGAACCAGGTCGCAGAGGTGGAGGTCGTCGGTCTGTCCGTGGTGTCCATCAGGTACGCGGCGGCACCGGCTCCCATCAGCACGAGACTCAGGAGCACGAGCGGCGTGCGGCTCTTCTCTCGGTTCGGATCGAGCCGCGCCTCCAGCTTTGCGAGCGCCTTCGTTTTGTCTGCCAGCTCACGCTCGAGATGAGCCAATTTCTTCGCATCGGACCGATTTTGCTCGAGCTCCCTCCGCAAGGAGTCGCACTGCTGGAGGAGGGCATCCGCGTCGCTGCGATAGGCCATGATCGAGCGTAACAGCTTGCGGAGTTGATCTGCGCGCGGTTTTGAGTAGACTGGCGCGTCAGTCTAATTCCTCGGTCTAATTCCTCGGTCTAATTGAACCCCGGGCGACTTTGCCCGTGTCGCATTGCAAGGAGCCCTACGTGGCCGCAGACGTCGTTTCAAATCGCACCGCCCCCATCGCCATCGGTGTCGACGTTGGTTCCACGACGGTAAAGGCCGTCGTCGTCGATCCGATCAGCAAAGAGATCCTGTGGAGCGACTACCTCCGCCACCAGACCAAGCAGGCCGAGTTCGTGCTCGGCTTCATGGAGCGCATCGAGGCGTGCTTCCCGAACATCGCGCACAAGGACATGCGCACCTTCATCACGGGCTCCGGCGGCGCGCCCATCGGGCCGCACCTCGGCTCCAAGTTCGTGCAGGAAGTGAACGCGGTCACGCTCGCCGTCGAAACGCTTCACCCGGACGTCGGCTCGGTCTGCGAGCTCGGCGGCCAGGACGCCAAGATCATCATCTTCAAGAAAAACGAGGAGACCGGCGGCAAGACCGCCATCACCTCGATGAACGACAAGTGCGCGTCGGGCACCGGCGCCACCATCGACAAGTGCGTCATGAAGGTGGGCCTGCCGTCGGAGGAAGTGGTCCAGATTCAATTCGACGACCGCAAGCTCCACCACGTCGCCGCCAAGTGCGGCGTGTTTGCCGAGACCGACATCGTGAACCTCGTGAAGTCGGGCATCCCGTCGCTCGAGATCATGAACTCCTTGGCCGACGCCATCGTCATGCAGAATCTGTCGGTCCTCACGCGGGGCA
>JAYUBF010000274.1:0-3695 GCA_043741435.1 Myxococcales bacterium | reverse complement strand
CTCCAGGTCGACGCCCTTGTCTCCTCGGTGTCAGGTTCCCTGCGTCAGGGCCCTGGGTGGACTTTCACCTCCTATCTGTTGCGCCTGCCAGGCGCACGCGTTAGGGATCGCCCTTCGGGCTCCCTGACGCTATCCCGCGCTTTGCGCTCTACGACGATGGGGAGATGTAATTGTCGTCAGCGGGGAGATGTAATTGTCGCCTGCCAATCAGCGCCACTCGTCGAACGCGCTCCACGCGCGAAGAGCGTCTTCGTTTCTTCTCCCCCGATGTTCTCTCGGGCGCTCATTGCCGCCAATGCGAAGTGCTCACCAGCCGGAACGAACACCACCGGCAGCCCCGCATGGCACACGTGACCTGGCTCAGCGCCGCCGAGCGAAGCCCAGGCCGCGCGCAGCCTGCGCGAGAGGCGGAGATCGAATCCCGTGGAAGTACGACGCGCGGGTACGATCACGGCGAGCCCACGCTCGATAAACTGTCGACGCAGATCGAGTTCGGGGCCTGGAGGCGGCGTGCGATCAGCCGCTGTCACGACAGGCGGTGGCACGTCCTTGGGAGTGACCGGCGGCGAGTCCGTGAACCGACGCTTGCGCCATTCAAAGGGCAGAACCTCGATCCGCTCCGCGGCATCGCCACTCCATCTCGCGTCGACACCATACGCTGTCAATGTCGCGAGGATCTCCCGCCCGATCTCCTGGGCGTCGCCTTGCGTGCCGAGCGCGCCGAACGCAAGGTGCATGCCGCGTCCTTCGACGCCATCGCAAACATCCTCATCATGGAAGAAGACCGCGCCGCGATCGGCAACGGTGGCCTGAATCCCGACGTAGCCCCAGCCGTCTTGGATGGTGGTTCCAAAGGTCGGGACAACCATCCCTCGTCCACGCAGCGACGCCAAGGCGGCGGCGATTCGATCGTTCATCGTCGCGTCGTGCCAGAGGTGCTCACGCTCACGCTCTTCGGCGAGTAGCTGCTGCGTGTGCTCGCCTAGCTTCGCTAGGAGCGCTGGCCCGAAGCCATTGCAGTCGGCAAACCAATCGCCAGCACGCTCGCTCAGTGTACTCAATGCCCGATCGGGGGCGGTGGCCCCTGCGCGGAGTTCGAGGCTCCAGCTCGCCAGGAAGTCGGCGATGTCCGTCTCTGTGGGCTCCGTGATTCGACGCTGCCACTTGATCTTCGGAAGGTGGATGCGGGTGTCCGTGCTGCCGTTCCATGCGACCTCAAGGCCTGCATCGCGACATGCGTCCACCACGATGTTCGCTATCTGCACGGCGACCGTCTCTTCCGGATTTTCTAGAGCGGAGAAGCCGATCATCAGCCCGGCACCTTCAACCGCGCTCGCAACATCCTGCCCGTGGAAGTAGCAAAACCCACGGCTCGTACGTCCAGCAGACTCGCCCGCCAAGTCGATGTCGATCGCGCGCGCATGTGCATCCTGCTGCGTGAAGCCGCCGTTCTGGAGCGCGACAATCCGGTGGGTTTCGATCTGAGCAAAAGCTCGTGTCAGTCGATCGCAGTCTGTAACCGAAGGCCAGCGCGACATTTCTCTCGTCTTCTGTGTAAACGCTTTTTCGATCTCGGCGCGGACCTTGTCGATGATCTCGGGATTTTCCCGTCGCCGTCACCGGAAAGGCCGAGTTCCTCCCAATGTTGGTCGATGACGCAGGCAAACAGCCCCTCCTGGTTGCGGTAACCGGCCGCGACCTCTTTGGTGATCGTGCTCGCGGCGTTCTCCCAAGCGGGGTCTGGTTTCTCAACGACGCGTCGACCGAGCAGGACTTCGACTTGGACGATGAGCGCGTCGGCACGGCCGTAGTCGTTGTGAAGGCGTTGCAGAAGACGCTCTAGCTCTCGGGTCACCTCGACCGCCAGGGGCTGCTTCTCGTGGCGAGCGGTGACGGCAGAGATGATCGTGCTGTCGTTCGCCCTGCTCCAGCCGAGTGGCGCCGAGATTACCGCGAGGATCGTCGAAAAATCGCCGTCGTCGAGGTACCGCCTGGCGGGATCGATCGTCTGGGCGTAGATGCTACGAACGAGATCGACACACGTCCGTGACGCCACAGAATGCTCCGAGTACCAGTACAATCGGGCGAATGCCGCCCAATGCAGCTCCACGCGATCGATAAAAAGGTAGAGAAACGTGGCGACGCTCGCTTCGAGCTGCTCGTTCGTGACGCTCTCGCTGGTCTTCACGATAAGGTCGTTGATCCGCTCGTGTACTTCTCGATCAGGTGGCGAGTCGAGGAGAAAGCCATCAACGCCGCACCCCGATGCAGGCGGCGTTGCTTCCGACGACGCCGATTTTTCGTCGCTGGAGGCTCCCTTGCGGTTCCTGAACCAATCCCGAATACCCATCGTCTCTGCCTGCCTGATATCAGCTATTGCACCGAGTTGGAAGTCCGTAAGCGGAATGAAGTGCATCTGTAGACAGCCGCCAGAATACACCAGCCTCCGCCGAGCGTCCCTTGGGGCCGTTCCCGCCCACCGCGCGTCTTGGAGTTCGTGCGATCGGTTACATCTCGGCGGTCTCGGCGCGTAGCTCGCGCCTTGTGAAAGCGTGTCGGAGGATCAGTTCAGGGCGGGTTCGTCGATGCGGCCGTAACGATCGTCGAGCGCGAGCCGACCGCGCGGCTCGCTCTGCTTCTCGGTGGTGACCTCGCAGCCACGCCGAGATGCTCTAGGATTCGACGAGCGCTGGCGAAAATCGTGCTCCTGGGGGTGTGGTGCATGACCGTGCTAACATCGGCTCATGAAGATCGCGCAAGGGCGGGTGGTTCGAGGCGCTGTAGTTACGCGCTCTCGCTTCCCTGAAGGGACGCGGGTGACGTTGGTCGAGCACGACGAACGGAGCCCGATCGGGCTCGACCCCGATGAAGAAGCCGCCATCATGAGGGGCATTGCCGAGATTGAGGCGGGTCGCGGCATTCCGGTCACGCGACTGCGCGCCAAGCTCCGCCGACGATAGCGGATGTCCGTCGAACGTCCGTACGCGGTCGTCATCGCCCCGTATGCCGTTACTCAGATCGACGCTGCGCTCGCTTGGTGGGCGCGCAACCGCGCCGATGGACAGGATCTGCTCGCGGCGGAGATCGACTCCGCCCTCCGGCTCATCGAACACGCCCCACTCGCCGGGCGTCGTGCCGAGAGCAAGCTGTTTCGCGGTGTGCGACAGGTACTGCTCCGCCGAGCGCGATATTGCCTCTACTCCCAGGTGCGCGAGCGCGAGCACGAAGTATGGCTCGTCCACTTCCGACACGCCCGACGGCGTCCTCTCTGATCCTATCCCGTTGAGCCAGCACCGATACAACTGGGTCCATCTGGCGCTCTCGTAGGGTTGCATCGAGCCGCCACACTTGGATTGACAGCCGGGAGTCGCGCGCGCGTAGGACGAATAAACTGCACGAGCGTCGGGCCGGCGAGGTCGCCAAAGGCTGAAAAGCGTCGCGCGCCTAATGCGGAACCTGAACACCCCGCCTTTCAACTGTGAGCTCAGCTACAAGAGCACGGCTCAAGGACGCGGGTCGGCCCTCGTCGTCGCGGAACGCGAGCGGGGTCAGCAGGTCCATGTGGGGAGCGGGTCAACGCCGTCCCAGACATCGATGCTTGTAGGCAATATAAAGTGCGGATCGCAGCCGAGGGCAAGGAGTTTGTGGCCAGCGATGGCGGACGCAAGGGACTCGGCGCTTCGCGGGAGCGGAGC
>JAYUBF010000273.1:0-11879 GCA_043741435.1 Myxococcales bacterium | reverse complement strand
TGCTGTTCACGCGGTAGCGACCGCGGGCTCAGACGCGGCCAGGGAACGCTTCGCGCACGCCGTTCAGGACGAACTCGACGGCGATGGCTGCGAGGATGAGACCCATCACGCGCATGAGCACGTTGATGAACGTCTTCGAAAGCCGGCGCTCGATCCAACCCGCGCCGCGCAGCGTGAGCCAGGTGGCGACGGCGGTGAGCGCGATCGCGACGAACACCAGGCCGTATTGAATGGGACTCGTGGTCTTCGACACCAGCACCATCACGGTGGCGATGGCGCCGGGTCCCGAGAGCAAGGGGATCGCAAGAGGGATGATGGCGACGTCTGCCTTGTCGAGGCCCTCGCGCTCTTCCTCGGGGGTGGAGCGTGTGCGCGACGGGCGGGCCTGCATCATGTCGAGCGCCACGAGGAAGCACAGCACGCCGCCTGCAATCTTGAAGGCCGGCAACGAGATGCCGAACATCTTGAAGATGAGGCCTCCCGCGGCGGCGAACACGGCGAGCGTGAGGCCCGAGGTGATGGCCGCGCGCCGGGCGGTAGCGCGCTTTTGTACCTCGGTCTCCGACTGCGTGATGGCCAGATAGACCGGCACCACAGCCAACGGATCGACGATGAAAAACACCGCCGACAGGGCTACGAGCCCGAAGGAGACTAACTCACGCAGCATCGGCGATCGACGATGCGCCCGCTATGCGAGGGCGCTATCGAGCTCCTTCTTCACCTTCTCTTCGATCTTGCCCTTCAGCATGCCGAGGGCAAACGAGAGGTCGATCATCACGGACACCTTGCCGGGCGCACAGGTGATCTTGCCGGTGGCGCCGGTGCCTTTGACTTCGGCCTCGGTGTCGGTCTTCCAGGTGGAGGTGAGGCCGTACTTCGACGCCAGCTTGTCGGCGAGCGTCTGGAGCCGCACCTTGGCGTCGGCGACGTCGAGTGAATGGCTGCGCTCGATGGTGAACTTGGGCATGGGCGGTATTTATCATGTGCTAGCGTCGCTTCGCCATGGGTGCGGAGAAGACTGCGGTGAGGCTGACCCAGCTGGCGAAGCGCGCGGGTTGCGCCGCCAAGCATCCGCCCGGGTACTTGTTCCCGCTGATCGGTGCGCTGCCGCCACCGCGCGATCCGAACGTGCTCATCGGTAGCGCGACCGCCGACGATGCCGCGATCTATCGGCTCGACGACGAGCGTGCGTTGGTGCTCACCACCGATTTTTTCACGCCCATCGTGGATGATCCGTATTCGTTCGGCCGCGTCGCGGCGGCAAATGCTCTGTCGGACGTGTATGCCATGGGAGGGACACCGATCACCGCGCTCAACCTGGTGGGCTTCCCGGACACACTCGACCCGTCGGTGCTCGGCGACATCCTGCGCGGCGGTGCCGAGCGCGCGCACGAAGCCGGCATCGACCTCGTGGGGGGTCACACCATCAAGACCGACGAGCCGATCTACGGGCTCGCGGTCACCGGCCTCGTGCATCCGCAGCGGGTGGTCTCGAACGCGGGTGCGAAGCCTGGCGACTTGCTGGTGCTCACGAAGCCACTGGGCCTCGGCATCATCACCACCGCAGCGAAGCGAGATCGCGACGCGTTCCATGCCATCGACGACGCGCTCGAGATCATGATCGCGCTCAACCGCGGCGCGTGTAGTGCGATGGTCGACGTCGGAGTCAACGCTTGTACGGATGTCACCGGCTTCGGCCTCCTCGGGCACCTGCGCAACATGTTGCGCGCGAGCGCCGTGGGTGCCGAGGTGTGGCTGTCGAGCGTGCCGGTGCTCGAGGCAGCGTGGCGCTACGTCGGGGAGGGAATCGTGCCCGGCGGCTCGCACGCGAACCATCGCTTCCTCGCGGACAGCGTGGCGTGGCCGGAGATTTCCATCGAGGCGCAGCTCGTGCTGTGCGATGCGCAGACGTCGGGAGGCCTCCTCATCGCGGTGGCCGAGGGCAGGGCCGCGCAGCTCGTCGATGCGCTCGAGCAGCAGCGCACGCGTGCGGCCCACATCGTGGGTCGCATCACCGCTGCCACTGGCGACGAGGTGGGTCGCGCGCGCGTGTTGCCGGCTGCGCCGTAGACGCGTAAGGTCTCGCGCATGCCTCTCGTTATCCGTGAGCTCCATCGCGCACCGTCCAAAGATACCCTCAACGAGGAATGGATCGTCCTCGAGAACACCGGCCCCCAGGCGGTCAGTGCACAGGGCTGCTCGGTGTCGGTGTCGCGCAGCAAACAGAACCACCCGAAGATCATGGGCATGCTAGATCCCGGCTTCATGCTCAAGCCTGGCGAGAAGATCCGCCTCGTCACGGGCACCGGCTCGAAGAAGTCGCAAGGCACGCCGCCGGCCGAGTCCGACGCGCTCAAGAACTATCACCTATTCCTGAAGGAGCCGGTCCTCGTCGGTGCTGGCGCCATCGTCCGCATCTCGCTGAAGCAGCTCGAGCTGGCGCGCGGCACCTACCAGCCCGACGCCGAGAACGGCATCGAAGCCTGAGCGAGCTCGAGGCAGCTCGTGCTCGGATGATCGAGCACGACCTCGTGGGTCGCGGCGTGAAGAGCCCGTCGGTGCTCGCCGCGATGCGCGCCGTGCCGCGCGAGCATTTCCTGGAGGAGGCCCAGCTCAGGCAGGCGTACGCCGACAGCCCGTTGCCGATCGGCGACGAGCAAACCATCTCGCAACCGTACATCGTGGCGCTCATGGCCGAGGCGCTGGCGCTGAGCCCCGGTGATCGCGTGCTCGAGATCGGCTCGGGCTCGGGCTACGCCACTGCAGTGTTGTCGCGGCTCGCGCAACGGATCTTCGCCGTCGAGCGAAATGCACGGCTCGTCGAGGTGTCGCTCGCACGGCTCGCGGTGCTGCACATCGACAACGTCGAAATGCGCTGCGGCGACGGATCGCTCGGGTGGCTGGAGCGCGCACCGTTCGATGCAATCACCGTCGCTGCTGCAGCGCCGGAGGTCCCGCGTGCTCTGCTCGAGCAGCTCGCGATCGGTGGCCGCTTGGTGCTTCCCATCGGCACCGACGAAGCCAATCAACAGCTGCTGCGCGTGATCCGCAGCGATGCGGAGACGTGGCAGCGCCAGTCGCTAGGTGCGGTGCGGTTCGTCCCGCTCATCGGCGCGCAGGGCTGGGCCGATCCGCATCGACACTGACGGCTGCGTCCCGCGCTTCTGCGCCCGCCGCTTCTCGACGAGCACACCGACCGCGGCGATGCCGACGATGATCACCAGCAGCAACACGATCCACGGCCAGACGACGCGCGGCCCCGCGGCCGCCGCCCCCGCGAAGGTGGCCTGGTGATCCGGGACTTGTGAATCGGGCTGTGTGTCGCTCTCGACGAAGGCGCTCGGTTGCGGGAGCGAGTGCTCGTCCTTGCTGTCGAGGCCGTGCTCGGCGTGCTGGAACAGCGGCGCCGGGGTTCCACTCGAGATGGTGCCCCGTCGCACCTTCTGCAACAGCGCTTCGTGGTCGAGCCGCTCCGGCTCGAAGTGCTTGTCGAGGAACCTACGCACGTCGATGGCCTCGGCGTGAAGCCCTTCGCGGTGCAGCTCGGCCTCGAGCGCGATCGCGAATTCGGCAGCCGTCTCGTAGCGATCATCGGGCCGCACGGCCAACGCGCGGGCCGTGATCTCGTCGAGCGAGGCCGGCAGCTCCAACCGATAGCTCGATGGGGCCGGCGCGACCTGGCGGGTGATCGCATCGTAGGTTTGCTCCGGCGTGTCGCGCTTGTACAGGCGACGGCCGGTGAGCAGCTCCCACAGCAAGATGCCGAGGCCGAAGACGTCGGAGCGCTGATCGAGCGGCTGCCCCGTGACCTGCTCGGGTGACATGTACGTCGGCGTGCCCTTCACGTTCCCCGTCTTCGTGCGCGAGCGACGGCCTTCGGAGCGGGCCGATCCGAAGTCGGCGATCTTCACGATCCCTTCCCAGCTCACCAGCAAGTTGAGCGGCGAAAGATCGCGATGCACCACGTACAGGGGTTCACCCTCCGGCGTGGTCGCGTAGTGCGCGTAGTGCGCGCCTTGGGCTGCCTGGATGACGAGGCCGCCGGCGAGCGCGATCGGGATGTCGGCGAGCCGCGCGATGGTGCGCTGGGCCATGACGCCGAGCGGCATCCCCTCCACGTACTCCATCGCGAGGAAGTACTGCCCGTCGATCTGATCGAGCTCGTAGGTCTGGAGGACGTTGGTGTGTTGGAGACGAAGGTTGATCCGCGCCTCGTCGAGGAAGGCATCGACGTACTCCACTTCGCGGGAGAGCCGCGCATGCAGGCGCTTCAGCACCACCAGCTTCTCGAAGCCGGCCATCCCGCGCTGGCGGGCGAGCCAGATTTCGGCGACAGGCCCGCTCGAGAGCAGCGCCAGGAGATCGTAGCGGCCGAAAACAGACACGGGTCGCCAATGGTGGCACCGGTGTCGACGACGCGCCAGATCAGGAGGTCAGCGCGCGGTGGCGGGTCACACTTCCATGATCTCGGCTTCTTTCTTGCCGAGGATCTCGTCCACCTTCGCGATGCCGGCGTCGACGATGGTCTGTACCTTCTTCTCGCCGGCCTTCTGATCGTCTTCGGTGATGTCGCCGCCCGCTTTGTATTCTTTGAGCATCTCGTTGGCGTCGCGACGACTGCCGCGCACGGCCACGCGGGCATCTTCGCCCATGCGCTTTACGACCTTCGTGAGGTCGCGGCGACGCTCTTCGGTGAGCGCGGGGATCGGCACGCGCACGAGCTCACCGTCGGAGGACGGGTTCACGCCGAGGTCCGACTTGCGGATCGCGTCCTCGATGTCGGGGCACAGCTTCTTTTCCCACGGCTTGATGACGATGAGGCGCGCATCGGGCGTGGAGCAGTTGGCGACCTGGTTGAGCGGGGTCGGCGTGCCGTAGTAGTCGACCCGAACACCGTCGAGCAGTGCCAGGTTGGCGCGACCAGTGCGCACCTTGCCGAGCTCGCGCTTGAGCGAGTCGAGGGCCTTGGCGATACCGCCGTCGAGATCTTTGAGGATGTCGTCGACCATAGTTATCTCCTAAGCGGCATCGTCGGTGACCAGCGTTCCGATCGGTTCGCCGCTGACCACGCGACGGATGTTTCCGCGCACGCCAAGGTCGAATACCACGATGTCCATCTTGTTGTCGCGGCACAGCGACGTGGCGGTGGAATCCATGACCTTCAAGTTGCGCTGCAAGACGTCGAGGTAGGTGAGCTTGGTGAAGCGCTTGGCGTCCGGGTGCTTCACCGGATCCTTGTCGTAGACGCCATCGACCTTGGTCGCCTTCAGCATCACCTCGGCGCTGATCTCCATCGCACGGAGAGCGGCTGCCGTATCCGTGGTGAAGTAGGGGTTGCCGGTACCGGCTGCGAAGATGACCACTCGGCCCTTCTCGAGGTGACGCATCGCGCGGCGACGGATGTAGGGCTCACAGAGCTCTTGCATCGAGATCGCCGAGAGCACCCGCGTCGGGAGGCCCTGCCGTTCGAGCGCGTCTTGCAACGCGAGGGAGTTCATCACCGTTGCCAGCATGCCCATGTAGTCGGCGTTCGCGCGGTCCATGCCCTTCGACGAAGCGGCGAGACCACGGAAAATGTTGCCGCCGCCGATGACGAGCGCGATCTCGACCCCCAGGTTGCGGACCTCGTGGATCTCGGCCGCGATGCCTTCGAGCGTGGCGGGGTCGATGCCGAAGCCTGCGTCACCCACGAGGGCTTCGCCGGACAGCTTGAGGAGGATGCGCTTGTAGCGAGGGGGCGAGGACATAGGCGGAGAGGAAAGTCCCCCACCCCGCCTGCCGAGGTCAATCCCTATCGCTGGCGCGCCTCGACTAGGCGCGGGAACGGAACAGCAGCAGATTGCCGAGGTCGTGCGGTTGCGGCGACGGCCAACCGGCCTCCGCCGCGGCCTGCGCCAGCCACGCACCAGCGTTGCCCTTCGTCACCACCGAAATCGCGCGCGTGCGGCCGATGATCAGCAGTCGCGCGAGCACGCGCCGATAGGTCTCGTCGCAGAACGGATCGTACATGTAATAGGCGTCGGCCGCGGGCATCTCGAACGCGGGATCCGCGAGATCCTGGTGCAGGAAGCGCACGCGCGCCGAGAGGCCCGCGCGCTGCGCCGACGCAGCGGCGATGTCCACGCGATGGCCCACGTACTCGTAGCCGGTGAACGTGAGGTCGGTGCGCCATAGCCCCGCGACGAGGCCGAGGCGACCGAAACCAGAGCCGAGGTCCACCACGTGCGCGCGCTCGGGGAGCGCCAGCGTGTCGAGCACCAGGAGGATGGTTGCGTACGAGGTCTGCACCGCGTGACCCGAGCCTTCGTACAACCGCTCGGTGGTGGCGTTGCGCACCATCGCGTCATCGGCGTGATAGTCGAGCTGGAGGACCTGGTCGACGAGATCGAACGCGCGATAGAGCACGTTCGGCAGGAGCACATCGGGGACCAGTCGTTGTGGTTGCAGCGTCTCCTCGAAGCGAGACAGCGCTGCCATGCGTGCGACGGTCGCGGTGGCGAACTCCGCGAACGAGGCACGTGGAAACTCGGCGACGGACGACACGATCTGCCGCGTGAGGCCCAGCACCGCCATCGCGATGCGTGCGAGCACACCGTCAGTGGGATCGGTCAGGAGCTCGGCGAGAAAATAGAGCGGGCGCAGCTCGCGTTGCATTGCGACGGCGACGAACGCGGCAAAATCCCGCTGGAACGCAGCGCTGCCGCGGGTCACGAGCCAGCGCTTCTCGACGAGCGCTTGGCTCGTCGTCACGAGGTACATCGCGGTGGCGAAGGTGGCGCCGAGTTGCGCGGGCGCGAGCGTGGCCGCGGCAGCGGGCTGCTCGGACGGGGAATCGGTGCGCAGCGACGCCGACGCGAGCTGGTGCAGGAAGTGCGTAGCCGCGTCCAAGCGGACAGGGTATCAGGCTCTTCGGCTCAGCTCTTCGTTCAGCTCTTCGGGGCGGAGGGGTCTCCGGTGGTGATCTCGTCGCTGAGTTCGTTTTCGTCGGCGGGCGTGTGGGGGAACGCAGCCGCCAGGCGCTTCCCCACGGCAGCAACGGCAGCGACGAGACCTTCGCGAAATTGGGCTGCGCGAAAGTGGTGTGACAGCGCCGCGGTTGCGTCGCCCCAGAACGGATCACCGACCTCGGCGTGGATGCCCGTGTCACCGGCGAAGGCAAAGCGACGGTCTTCGCTCGCGATGTAGATGAGGACCGCGTTGCGCTGGCGCGTCTTCTCGAGTCCCAGCTGACCGAACACATCGACGGCGCGCGTGTACGGATCCTGCTCCCTGCACGTGGGCTCGATGTGCACTTTGATCTGACCCGACGTGGTCTGCTCGGCGGTGCGAATGGCCTCTACCACCGCGGCTTGATCGTCGGCGGCGAGGAAGCGCTCCAGTGCCTTCTTCTCGGACTCCGTGCTCATCACCAGCCTCCGCTCGAGCCACCGCCACCGAAGCCTCCACCTCCACCCCCGAAGCCTCCACCGCCACCGAAGCCTCCGCCGCGGCCACCCGACGACCACCCGCCGCCGCCGAGCGTGAGACCGGCCAGGAAGCCGAGACCGGCCCCGGCGCCACCACCGCGACCGCGGCCGCCGCGGCTGAAGAACGCGATGATGATGAGGACGACGAGAATCACGAGGCCACGCACCATCGGACGCGTGGCAGATCGTTGCTGCTGCTGCTGCTGCTGGCGAGGTTGCGGTGCCGTCGAGCGACGCTCCCCGGTCGCTTGTTCATCGACCGCGGCGAACGCGCGGCCGATACCGCCTGCGACGTCACCGGTGCGAAACGCGGGCGCGAGGATCTCGCGGATCACCCGGCCGCAGAAGGCGTCGGTGAGCCGATCCTCGAGGCCGTAGCCGACCTCGAAGCGCAGCTTGTGCTCAGCCATGAAGACCACGAGCAGCACGCCATCGTTTGTTTTCTTGCCGCCGATCTTCCACTTCTCGGCCACGCGGATCGACACGTCCTCCAGGGACTCTTGCTCGAGGCTGGGGAAGATCACGACCGCGTATTGCGAGGTCGTCCCGTTCGCGTAGGCGGCGAGCTGTGACTCGAGGCGGGCCTTCCCGGTTGCGTCGAGCGCGCCGGCGAGATCTGTGACGTGACCGCTCGGCTGCTCCGGGATCGTGAGCGCCTGTGCGGGCGTAGCCGCGAAGATCGTGACTGCAGTCGCGAGGACGAGTGCGATGCGCGCGAGCATCGCCGTGGTCCTAGAACTTCACCTCGGGTGCTTTGTCGGCGTTGGCCGTGGTGGCCGTGAAGGTCTCGCGCGCCTTGAAGCCGGTGAACTTGGCGACCACCATCGTCGGGAAGGAGCGAACCTTCACGTTGTACTCCTGCACCGTCTCGTTGTAGCGCTTGCGCTCGACGGTGATGCGGTTCTCGGTGCCTTCGAGCTGGACTTGCAGATCACGAAACGCGGCGTTCGCCTTCAGGTCGGGATAGTTCTCCGTGACCATCAGCAAGCGACCGAGCGACGACGACAGCTTGCCCTGGGCAGCTTCGAACGCCTTCATCTTTTCGGGGTCGTTGAGATCGCCAGGCGTGAGCTTCACCTGCGTGGCCGACGCGCGTGCCTCGGCGACCTCGGTGAGCACCTTTTCCTCGTGAGTCGCCGAGCCCTTCACGGTGGCGACGAGGTTCGGGACGAGGTCCGAGCGGCGCTGGTACACGTTCTCGACCTGGGCCCAGCCGGCCTTCACAGCTTCGTCGGACTCCACGAGCCCGTTGTAGCCACAGCCTGACGGCGCCAAACCAAGCAGACCTGCGACGAGCACGAAGGGGGTCATGCGAGCGAACACACGAGTAGCGAGGAGCGGGTGTAAGGACATGGCGCACACCATAAGCCTTACCTGGGCACACGCAAGTCAGAGTCGGCTCTTCCGAGACTACTTCGTGTCGATCGAGATGGCGCTTACTGCCTTGGCGTGGTCTTGGGCCGCGCGTAGCAGGCGCAGGGTCTCGAGCACGAAGCCGCGGCCCATTTCATTCTCTTTCGCGTTCGCCACGTATTTGTGCGAGTGAGCTACAAGGTCCTCGGCGTGAACCCCCGCGGCCGACCGCCCGACTTTCGCAACCACGATACGAGCGGCGTCGGTGGCAGACATCTTTACTCCATTGCCTGGCTGCTCGACATGCGAGCGCAGCTCGTCTTCCACGGTGTACCGTAGCTCCAATGCCAGTCACTTAGCGGAGAGTCCCAAGTTATTCCGATGACCTATGGGGCCGGGCTCAAAGAACAGGAGACCGGCAACAGGCAACCGGCAACCGGCGACCGGCGACAGGAAATGTTCGGAGTAGAACCGCTTGCGTCGTCGATGACGCTCCGAAAAATTTCAGAATTGCCTGTCGCCTGTTGCCTGTCGCCTGTCGCCTGTCGCCTGTCGCCTGTCGCCTGTTGCCTGTCGCCTGTCGCCTGTCGCCTGTCGCCTGTTGCCGAAACAGACGAATCGCGAAGCGAGATTGATCACTTGGACTTAAGTGATCGGCATTGACCGTAGCTCGAGCTCCCCGCGTGAGCGACTATTCATGCGCAGAGCCATGCTGGCGCCGGCGAGCCGATGCAGGTGCGGTGCGGGCGGCGGCGCCTTTCCCTGCGGTAGGTCTATCCGCGTCCAGGTGTTCGCGGTAGCCGGGGCAGCGGTGAACGATGCAGCACCGGTGAGACAACACACGAGCAATCCGGACAGCAAACGAGTGGTCATGATTTTTGCCTCTCCGCTTGTTGAGTAAATTGGCTGCCAAGTATGCGTACCGGGATTTCGGTAGGATAGCTATTGCGCTGGTAACTTCTCAAAAAGTGACGGCAGCCAAGGCAGCCACATCGTCAAATCGCCCAATACTGCACGAATTCAGCGACTCGATTGAGAGCCGCCGTCACTTTTTGAGAAGTTACTTGCGCTGGTGACGCGCGACTCCACCACTGCCAATCGCCAAAATAGAAAACGCCGGGCCCGAAGACCCGGCGTTCTCACGACGAAATGAAACCGGCCCTACGAGGAGAGGCCCGCCGCCTTTGCCACTTCCGCGGCGAAGTCTTCGTTCTTCTTCTCGAGGCCCTCGCCCAGCTCCCAGCGAACGAACCGGCGAACCTTCACGTTCTCGCCGATCTTCGCGACGAGCTCGTTGAGCAACACGGCGATCGTCTTCTTGCCGTCGGGATCGCGGACCCAGACCTGCTCGAGCAGGCAGATGTCCTTCTTCCACTTGGCGATCTGACCGTCCACGACCTTCGGGATCATCGCCTCGGGTACGGGCGACTTCGGCTTGTCGCCGGGGTTGACCTTCGGGTTGCGAGCCGCCTCGGCGCGGACCTCGCGCTCCTTCTCGATCACGGCCGGGTCGACTTGATCCTCGGAGATGTACATCGGGACCGGCGAAGCGCCCGCGATGTGCATGGAGACGTCCTTCACGAAATTCTTGAAGTCGTCGGTCTTGGCGACGAAGTCCGTCTCGCAGTTGACCTCGAGCAGCACGCCCACGCGACCACCGTGGATGTACGAGGTGACGGCGCCTTCGGTGGCGATGCGACCCGCCTTCTTGGCGGCGGCGGCGAGGCCCTTTTTGCGGAGGTACTCGCCGGCCTTTTCCATGTCGCCGTCGACCTCGACGAGGGCCTTCTTGCAGTCGGACATCCCGGCGCCGGTGCGCTCGCGGAGCTCCTTGATCATAGTCGCAGAAATTTCAGTAGCCATGGTTCTTGGTCCTTAGTTCTTCGATTGCTCGTCGGGGGTGGCAGCAGCCTCGGGCTCGGGGCGCGGACCACGGCGCGACGCGATCTCGACCTTGGGGCCGTCGCCGCCGGACGAGACGCGGATGGTCTCCTGCGGCTTGTCCTCGTCCGAGCCACGATTGCTGCGCGAGACGGCGCGATCACGACCCACGCGACCGCCCTCGATGCAGGCGTCCGCGACCTTGGCGGTGAAGAGCTTGATGGCGCGGATGGCGTCGTCGTTGCCGGGGATGACGTAGTCGATCAGGTCCGGATCGCAGTTCGTGTCGGTGATGCCGACGATCGGGATCTCGAGGCGACGTGCCTCCTCGACGGCGATGTGCTCCTTCTTCGGGTCGATCACGAAGACCGCGGCAGGAACGCCGCCCATGGCCTTGATGCCGCCGAGCGTCTTCTCGAGCTTGATGCGCTCGCGCTCGAGCGTGAGGACTTCCTTCTTGTTGAGGCGATCGAAGGTGCCGTCCTCGCCCATGCGCTCGATGGAGCGGAGGCGCTCGATGGAGCCCTTCACCGTCTTGAAGTTGGTGAGGGTGCCGCCGAGCCAGCGGTTGGTGACGTGGAACATCCCTGCGCGCTTGGCCTCTTCCTGGATGACTTCCTGCGCCTGCTTCTTGGTGCCGACGAAGAGCACCGTGCCGCCCTGCGCCACGGTGTCGACGAGGAACTTATAGGCGCGGTTGAACAGCTTGACCGTGTGCTGCAGGTCGATGATGTGGATGCCGTTGCGGGCGCCGAAGATGAACGGCTTCATTTTGGGGTTCCAGCGCTTCGTCTGGTGACCGAAGTGCACACCAGCCTCGAGGAGCTGGCGCATCGTGATAGGGGGCTCGTTGAGCTGTTGTTGCGTGGCCGCAGCGGTGGTGCCGGTCTCGGTTGTTGCTTCAGTCGACATGTGGCTTCTCCGAACGCGTTCTACCTCGGCACCCCTCTCACGACAGTGTCGTGACGCGCTCAGCCAGGGGGCCTGTGATTTGTGAGGGGAGCGATCTAACACCAATGCCGATCACTTAAGTCCAAGTGATCAATCTCGCTTCGCGATTCGTCTGTTTCGGCAACAGGGGACAGGCAACAGGCGACAGGCAATTCTGAAATTTTTCAGAGCGTCATCGACGACACGAGCGGTTCTACTTCGAACATTTCCTGTCGCCGGTTGCCGGTT
>JAYUBF010000272.1:0-71233 GCA_043741435.1 Myxococcales bacterium | reverse complement strand
GAGCCGTCAGGGTCCCACCCTGCTCACGCGGCGACTTCGCCGCGACGCAGCCTTTGGCTGCTCAGTTTTGACTCGCGCTCCGCGCGACTCTGGTTAGTAGCCGAGGCGAACCCCGAGCACTCGGCATTCAGCAGAGCCGCACACACCGCGTTCGACCAAGCCATCGCGCTCGCACAGCGGCACCGTCGTAGTACGAATACTACGGTGGCACGTCGAGGGCTGCGAGAGGCCTGCCCGAATACACAAGTAGGGACCGTCACCGCAGCTACGTCCGCTGCTCGGACGTACGCGTCCGGCTCTCGTGTCTCCTCGTGCCCTCCCGACCCACACTCGAGTCGATTCCGTGATCTAGCTCGCTTCGCGCGCGGCACAGCGGTTGCTCTATGACTGGGAATGCTCGCTCAGCTGCGCTCCGCCGGGCTGATCGGCATCGATGCCTTCCCCGTCTATGTGGAGGTCGATGTCGCGAACGGACTGCCCGGCTACAACCTCGTGGGACTCGGCGCTGGCGCGGTGAAGGAAGGCTCCGTGCGCGTGCGTGCGGCGCTGCGGCAGGTGGGCTCACCCCTGCCGACGAAGAAGATCACGGTGAACCTGGCGCCCGCCGACGTGCGCAAGGAAGGGGCGGCCTACGATCTGCCGGTCGCTCTCGGCATCCTCGCGGCCGAGGAGCTGCTGCCGGCGGAGTCGCTGGCCGACGTGATCCTCCTCGGAGAGCTCGGGCTCGACGGCGCGCTGCGCAAGGTGTCGGGCGGGCTCGCGGTCGCGCTGCTTGCACGACGCGCCGGCGTGGGCTCGCTCATTCTGCCGCGCGCCAGCGCAGAAGAAGCGGCGGCGCTCACAGGCGTGCAGGTGTTCGCGGCCGATCACCTGTCCGACGTGATCGCGCACCTCCGCGGTGAGAAGCTGCTGCCGATCGCGTGTCAGCCACCACCGGAAGCGGACGCGCCGATGCCCGATCTAGGGGAGGTGCGCGGTCAGATCATGGCGCGCCGCGCGCTCGAGCTCGCGGCGGCGGGCGGGCACAACCTCCTCTATGTGGGCCCGCCCGGCTGCGGTAAGAGCCTGCTCGCGCGTCGGCTACCCGGCATCCTTCCGCCGCTGTCGGAGCAGGAGGCGCTCGAGACCAGCGTGGTGTACTCGGCCGCAGGTCGCCTCGAGGCAGGGCGCATCCTGCGGCGTCGCCCGTTTCGCGCACCGCACCATGACATCTCGGTCGCCGGGCTCATCGGTGGCGGCTCCCACCCACGGCCGGGCGAGATCAGCCTCGCGCACCACGGCGTCTTGTTCCTCGACGAATTTCCGGAGTTCCATCGGTCCGCGATCGAGGCGCTGCGTCAGCCCATCGAGGATCGCTCGGTGTGGGTGGTGCGCTCGAACCTGGCGGTGCGCTTCCCCGCACGCTTCTCCCTCGTCGCGGCCATGAACCCGTGCCCGTGCGGTCACGAAGGCTCGACGCGCCGCGCGTGCACCTGCGACCTCGGTCGGCTCAAGCAGTATCGCGGCCGGTTGTCAGGGCCCATGCTGGATCGCTTCGATCTGCAGCTGCGCTTGCCGCCGGTCGATCTGTTCTCGCTCGATCAGTCGGCGCCGGAGACCAGCGCGACGGTGCGCGAGCGCGTCGAGCGCGCTTGGCATATCCAGCGGGCGCGCCACGGTCGAGCGAATGCGGAGCTCCACGGCGCGGAGCTCGACCATGCGTGCGCGCTCGACACCCGCTCCACCACACTGCTCAAAAACGTGGCCGAGCGTCGTGGGCTCTCGGCCCGCGGCGTTCACCGGGTGTTGCGCGTGGCCCGCACCGCCGCCGACCTCGACGGCAGCGCACAGGTCCGCAGCCCCCACCTCGCCGTCGCGCTCGAAATGCGTGCCTTCGACGAGGGCACGCTCGTGTAAGCTCTACCCGAAATCACCGAGCCGTCCGGCGGCAGAATGTATCGAGCGCTGGTCCGGCTCGTGCGCTTCGCGCTGTTCGTGTTCTTCCGGCAAATCGTGATCGTGGGCGGCGAGCACGTGCCCATCGACGGGCCGGTGCTCTTCGCCGGCAACCACCCCAACTCGCTCATCGATCCGATGTTGCTGTTCGTCGCGGCCAGTCGTCGGATGCGGCTCGTCGCGAAGGACGCGCTGTTTCGTTCGCCCATCCTGTTCGGCCTTGGTGCGGTGCCGATCGTGCGGCGCGTCAGCGGCGGTCGACAACGCCGCAGCGTTCTCCGTGATGGATGCCACACTCTCCGCAGGCGCCGCCATCGCGATCTTTCCCGACGGGCTGAGCCTTGCCGAGCGCATTGAGGGTTACCTGTGAGCGACAAGCCGGTGGTCGTGCTTCTCCATGGGCTGCTGCGCTCGGCGCACTCGATGGCACGGCTTGCCCGCTTGATCGAGGCGGCTGGCTACGAGACGTGGTCGGACGCTATCCGTCGCAGGCGCAGAGCATCGAAGCGAGCGCGGCGCACATCGCAGCGATGCTGACGCAGCGACATCCGGGTCGGCGGCTCAGCTTCGTGACGCACTCGCTCGGAGGCATCCTCGCGCGCTTCGTCGCCGGACCGCTCGGGCGAACGGCCGGGCTCGACGTGCGCGGTGTAGTGATGCTCGCACCACCGAACGGAGGCAGCGCGCTCGCGCGCAAGCTCGAGCCCCTGCGCAGCTACAGACGCGTCTACGGGCCGGCCGGGAGTGAGTTCGCGAGCGTGGACATTCCTCCGTGGCCTGTGCCGGAAGTGCCCATCGCGGTGATCGCAGGCACGCGCGCGCACGGGCTCAACCCGGTCGGCTGGGTCTCGACGCTGGTCGGGCTCTTGCCCCGAGGCGAGGCATCGGACGGCACGCTCCACTTTCGAGGCGGGACGCCTGCGCTGAGCGCTCGAGGCCGCTTTTGTCCGCCGACCGGACAGCCCTCGTCCGGCTGCCGCGTTCCACTGTCGAGCCCGCGTGTTGTACCGACGGAATTTCCGCGCCCTAGCTCATTCTTCCACCGGCACGCCCATTGCTGAAGAGACCCGCACCATCCCTCTTCCAACGGAGCCCACACATGAACACGAAGAACAAAGAGCGCTGGAAGGCCATGTCGTCGGCCATCGCCACCATCGAAAAGCAATTCGGCAAGGGCGCGATCATGATGCTCGACGGCACGAGTGTGGCCGACATCGCGGTCATCCCGACGGGCTCAATCGGACTGGACCTCGCCCTCGGCGTCGGCGGTCTTCCCCGCGGGCGCGTGGTGGAGATCTTCGGGCCGGAGTCTTCCGGTAAGACCACGCTCACCCTGCACGCCATTGCCGAGGCGCAACGCATGGGCGGCATCTGCGCGTTCATCGATGCGGAGCACGCCTTCGACGCCGGCTATGCGCAGCGCCTGGGCGTCAAGCTCGACGAGCTGCTGGTGTCGCAGCCCGATTGCGGGGAGCAGGCACTCGAGATCGTGGACCAGCTGATCTGCTCGGGCGCGGTGGATCTGATCGTGGTCGACTCCGTCGCCGCGCTCACACCGAAGGCCGAGATCGAGGGCGACATGGGCGATGCGCACATGGGTCTGCAAGCGCGGCTCATGAGCCAAGCCTTGCGCAAGCTCACGGCGGTGGCCCACCGGCAAAACGCCACGGTCGTCTTCATCAACCAGCTGCGCATGAAGATCGGGGTCGTGTTCGGCAACCCCGAGACCACGACCGGCGGCAACGCCCTCAAGTTCTACGCGTCGGTGCGCCTCGACATTCGTCGCACCGGTCAGCTGAAGAACGGGGACGATATCTACGGCTCGCGCGCGCGGGTGAAGGTGGTGAAGAACAAGGTCGCGCCGCCGTTCCGGCAAGCCGAGTTCGAGGTACTGTATGGCACCGGAATCAACGTCCTCGGTGAGCTCATCGATCTCGGCGCCACACACGGCGTGTTGGAGAAGTCGGGCGCCTGGTACATCCTCGACGGTGAGCGCATCGGCCAGGGCCGCGACAAGGCGATGGCGTTCCTCGGCGAGAACCTCGAGATCCGCGAAGCGCTGCGCACCCGCCTCCTCTCTGCCATGCGCACGGCCTTGCCGACCCCGCCCGTCGAGATCGAGTCGCCGGTGGAGGTGGCAGCGTGATGCCTGGCACTCCGATTCACCTACTTACGCCTCCGCTCTCCGAGCGCACCCGCGCGAGCGCCGATCACGGCGTCGCGGTCGTGAGCGCCGTGCTGGAAGGAACGCTCGCTCGCAGTGCACCGAGCATCGTCATCGCGCCAGCGGGACTCGTCACGTTCGAGCACGAGGACGCGGCACTGGTGTGTGCCGAGCGCATCCGCGTAATCGCTCGCCGCACCAGCACCGCGTTGGTCTTCGGCCTCGACGTCGGCCCACCCGCGCAGCACGCGAGCCGCCTCTTTGCCTGCAACGGCGGCACCGCGCTACTGTGGCCCGCCGTCTCGCAGGCGCGCTTCCCCGCCGACGCCGGTGCACGCGTGCTGCAGCTCGGCGGGATGCGACTCTTGCCGTTGTTCGCGGCGGAGGCGCTCGACCCAACCGCGCCTCGGCGCATCGGTCGCCTGGGCCCGATCGACATGATCGCGGTCCTGAGCCACGGCGGCGCCACCAAGCGCTGGGTCGACGCGCTCGCGCGCCTCGAGAACCTCGCCCCCCTGGTGGTGGCCACCCACCACGGCGGCGCCGGCCGCGGCTACGTGAGCCCCACGCTGCAGGCCTCGTTCCGGCAGGTCGGCGTGAATGGCCCGCTCGCGCAGGCGGCGTGACGTGGAATCTACAGAGCTCGAATCGCGACCCGAAGCGCCATCGACCCGCGGCATCATCCGATGCACGTGGGCCGACAACGACCCCCTCCTCGTCGCTTACCACGATGACGAGTGGGGCAAGCCCGAGCTGGCGAGCCGCACGCTGTGGGAAGCTCTCATGCTCGGTGTGTTCCAAGCCGGGCTGTCGTGGGCGATCATCCTCCGCAAGCGAGAGGCATTTCGAGACGCGTTCGATCGTTTCGATCCCGAGATCGTCGCGCGCTACGGCACGCGGGACATCGCGCGGCTCATGCATGACGAGGGCATCGTGCGATCGCACCCGAAGGTGCTCGCAGTCATCGAGAACGCGCGCGCGTACCTCGCCATGGAGGCGGCGGGTGAAGATCTCGCGTCGCTCATCTGGAGCGCGGCCGGCGGCCCGGTGGAGTGGCCCGAGCACGCCGTACTGGCCATCGACGTCGCGGAGGCGCTCGTTGACCGCGGCTTCCGCTTCATCGGCCCGCTCATCGTGCACGCCTGGTTACGCGCGGCCGGCGTGATCAATGAGCACGACGAGGGGTGCTTCCTCCGCGATTCGCCACGTGCGCGCCTGCCGTTCTAAGTGCTTCGCGCGCGACGTCGAGTTCTGGTCTGCTTGCGGACCATGGCGTCAAAAGAGGTGGAGGTCCTGGCGATCGACGGGCACGCGGTCTCCATCTCGAGCCCGCGCAAGGCGCTGTTCGCCGACTCGGGACATACCAAGCTCGACGTCGTCCGCTATTACCTCGCGGTCGCCCCCGGGGCCCTGCGAGGCGCGGGCGCTCGACCTAAGGGGCTGGTCCGGTATGTGAACGACATCGGTGGCGAGTTCTTCTAACAGAAGTGCGCGCCGCCGCAGTTCGCGCACATCGCGACCCGCCGCCGCGAACGCGACGAACGCGACGAACGCGGCCGGGCTCTCCTGCGCCAGCTTCTTCACGCGCGAGGCGGCTGGGTGGAGCCGCATCTGCAGCCCGTCGAAGTCGAGACCGTCGTTGCGCGGCATCACCAGCTCACCGTCGAGCACGCAATGTCGCGAGGACGACGAACGTGTACGGATGCCGCAGCGCAAGCCTGACGATCCACGTCGGAACGGCAATAGTAAACGCCGCGTCTCGCTTTTTACAGCTGCGCGCGCGCATTCGCTCATGAAGCCGTTTGCGCTAGACCCGATCCATGTTGACTCGATCATGTAGAGCGAAGCGATGTGAGCGAAGGCCAGGCTTGGCCTGGCCGATAGCGGATCAACTCAACCTGGAGTCGGGATAGGGTGCGCGGATGCGTCCCTTCCTAGTGATTTCTGTCCTGCTGTCCGCCTGCGGTGCCACCTCGACCCCCTCGGTGGCCGACATGGCCACCTCCACCACCACTGACCTGGCGCACGCGCTCATTGCCAGCCCGTGTCTGCCATCCGGCGCCAAGCCCGTCGCCTACGTGACCGACTCGCCGGTGCGCAGCTTCGACCACGCCGAGCCATCGCTGGAGGCCGGCAAGAGCTACGTCGCGGCCGTTGACACCGACGTCGGCTGCTTCGTCATCGAGCTCAACACCGCGAAGGCGCCGATGACCACGAGCTCGTTCGTCTTCCTCGCGCTGCATCACTTCTTCGAAGGCATCGCCTTCCATCGCGTCATCGACGGCTTCGTCGCCCAGGGCGGGGACCCCAACACCATCGACGGCAGTCCCAGCAGCTGGGGCATCGGCAATGCCGGCTACCAGTTCGGTCTCGAAGTAGACCCGTCGCTCAACTACGACGCCGCCGGCGTCGTCGGTATGGCCCGGTCCGACGACCCGAGCACGAACTCGTCGCAGTTCTTCATCACGCTGGCCGCAGTCCCCAGCCTCGACCAGAAATACACGATCTTCGGGAAGGTCGCCGTCGGCCTCGCCGTGCTCCCGAAAATCGTTCGCGGCGAGCCACCAACGACACCCAGCCGCATCCGCACGGTCGTCATCGCTACCAAGTAACGCCGAGTCTTTACGTGAGGTCGACGGGGCGAAGGCCTTCGAGGAAGCGCACGAGCAAGCTGCCCTTCAACACGTTCTCGATCTTGCCGCGACCGTGCGTGGGGTGCGAGATGATCTCGCCGCGCTTGTAGGTCGCCTTGGGGTCAAAGTTGCGGACCGCGATGCTGGCGTTGAGCTCGCGTTGCAGGTCGCGACGGATCTCTTCGCGACGTGAACGCTCACGAGCGACGGGCGCCGCTTCGGTCTCGACGGGAGGACGGCTGCGCGCAGGGGGCTCGGCGCGGTGGTTGTGCGTGCTGCGGCAAGCAGTGCAGATGACCTGCTTCGGAAGATCGCCGACCATCGCCACGATGCTGTGGGTGCGCATGTCTTTGCACTTGCCGCACCACGACTCGATCTCGGTGCCGACGCCGACGCGCTTCGGCGCGAGAGTGGGCCACTCGGCCGGTGCCGGGCCGCTCGACGGCGAACGCTGCTCGAGGAACGGGACGGAACCGAAGTCGTGTGCGCGAACGGCCTTGGCGCCACCGACGCGCTGCACCAGGGAGGAGGCCGAGCGACGCAGATCCACGATGCGACGATCGAGCGCGCGCTCGACGGCCTTGCGCTCGTCACCCGCGTGGGCCGCTGCGAGCTCGCGATACTCTTTCGCCAGATCTTCGATCGCTTGACCCGCGTCGAGTTGGCGTTGCTTCTCACCGGACTCGATGGCTGCGTCGATCTCGTGAAAGGCCGCGCGGCACTTGTCGGTGATGGTGTCGATCTGGGTGCGAAGAGCCTCGGGGATTGCAGCGGACACGTCGTCCTCCAACTACGCTAGAGAGCCAAGGTCGCCTTCCGCGTCGGCCACAAGCCGAGCAGGAAGGCAGCAAAGAACAAGGGACCGATCAGGGCATGAAGCAAGGTCTTGGCGAGGGTCGGCCTCGGTGCGCGGCGAACGAGCGGGCCGAGCTGGAGCGCGCCACCAATCACCGCCAGTGCAACCACCAGCCCGCGGGGCGCGATCGCCGCAAACGAAAAGCTCAGCGCGAGCAGCGGCGCCAAGAAGCCGGTGAGCGCAAAGTCCCGCCGCGCGTAGATCATGACCACCGCGAGGAACAACGCGTGTCCGAGGTGGAGCGGATGGCCTGAAGGAGCACCGACGGTGATCCATGACGACATCGCAAGCAGCCCGAACGAGCAGAACGCGGCAGCCGCCGCAGCGACGAGGAGACTGGCGCGGCTGGAGTGGAAGTCGGCGTAATCCCGCAGCTGGTTTGCCAGTGAGGGTCTGAGGGGTAGCGATGCTGCCCGGGCCATTTCCAAGCGGCATGCCTAACACGACGCCTCGCCGGGGTCTAGCCGCCGAAGGCACGAGCGAACTGGGAGCTCGCGGCAAACGCGACCAACTGGCGGATCGGCGCGGCGTTGGTGAGGAAGTCGTCGAGATCGTCCATCCGACCGGCGGTCGGCATCTTCGGCAGTGTGTCGTCGAGGCGGGTGAGCACCTTGGCTGCGAAGCGGAGATCGGCCGCAGCCACGAGCGCGACTCGGCGCGCCGTCTCGATGAGGCCACTCGCCAGGCGCGCCCCCGCGTCACGCGCGGTGAGGCGCCCGCGGTCGTCGGGATTGAGCCGTGCTGCCAGGTCCGCGCGACGGTTGGCGGGAATGACCGCTGCGATCCGCGACTTCAGATCAGCCGCCTCGGCCGGTGCGGGTGCGATACCCAGCACGTCGAGCAGCGCGGCCAGGAACCACGGCTGCTCCGACGCCGGCAGCGACAGCACGCCCCGCGCGCCCGACCGCGCATGCTCGAGCGCCATGGTGAACAGGAAGTTCGTCTCCCCCGGCGCCATGAGCTGCACCAGGTCGGCGCGCAGCACCACTTGTGGAGTGTCACCGTCGAGGACCACGAACGGAACCGTCAGCTCTTGCGCGCGGAACAACGCGGCATTCGCGTGGCCGAGGCGCTCGCCGAGGGCGAGGAACGTCTTGCCCACCGCCGTACGTGCGTCGAGCTTGCCGAGGGTCATGCCATCGAGCGTCGTGGGCCCGACAGCGCCCATCGCACCGATGTCCTCGAGAATCGCGAACAACGCCGCCGGTACGTCCGACGAGCGCACCTGCTCGTGAGTGGTGGGCGTGAGCCGACCCACCGTCTCGGCCTTCTCGAACTCCTTGCGCAGATCGAGCACCAGCGTCTTCAACGCCGGCTCCGACAACGTGGTGTTCATGAGCGGCGCGAGGAGGCTCCACGCCCAGTGACGGTGGCCCTCGGCGACGAGCTCGCGGCCGATCTCGATGATGCGCGGCAACAACGGTCCGCCGAGCCCGACGAGCGCGGCGATGAGGTCGCGACGTTCTGCCCGGCGGCTCGGATCGTCGCCGTGGGTCTTCAAAAGCAGCTCGTAGTCCTCGCGCTTCGGGGCGAGCTCGATGGCGTCGCGCAGATAGCGCTCCGCACGCGCGGCATCGTTCATGTGCCCCGAGGCGATGCGGGCCAATCCCCGTAGCGCTTCGGCGCGCTCTTCGGGCGGACCTTGCTCGGCGCGGACCTCGAGGAGCTCGAGGAGCTGAGCCCAATCGCCTCGGCTCTCGAGCACGGCAGCGAGACCGTTGACCGCAGGACCGCACGAAGAATCGTAGGACAGCGCCATGTCGAAGGCTTCCACCGCCTTGTCGGGATCGCGCTCCGTCAGAAGTCGCCCGCGCTCGGCCCACAATGCGGCGAGATCCTCCGGCCTCTGTGTCGACGGGACGAGCTGCTCGATGACCGACAACGCCCGGTCGATCTGTCCACTCATACGATAGTGACCGAGCGCGCGCCGCATGACCTGCGGATCGACACTGCCAGCTGCGATCGCGCGGTCGAAGCAGACGCCGGCTTCTTCGGGATCGCCGAGGGCACCTTCGAAGAGGCGACCGAGCTGCGCGTACAGGTTGGCGCGACGCGCCTTCTCCGACGACAACAAGAGCGCCTGGATGTGGTGGACCGCCGCATTCGCGACCCGCCCGCTCGCGGCCAGCACCTGCGCCAGCTCGCCGAGCAGCGGCGGATAAAGCTCCTCGATGCGGAGACCTTCACGAAAATCGGCGATCGCTGCCTCGTGATCGCCGAAGCGCGCGCGGAGCGCACCACGACGGAACGTGGCCTCGAGGCGCTCCTTTGGCGACAGCGTCTGTGGCGCCCCGAGCAAGCGATCGTAGATGGCGTACGCCTCGCTGGTCCGTTGCTCCGACAGGAGCTCCGCACCGACGCGCAAGGCGGCGGCGGGCAGCGTGGGTTGGACCTCGTAGGCGTGCCAGGCGAGGTGCGCCGCCAGCGACGTCTCACCATGCGCACGCAAGAGCTCAGCATATGACAGCACGAGCTGGGCGTGCTCGGCCTGCTGCGCTGGATCGGAGCCGGTACCGCGCATGAACGCATACAGCGCCGCACGCGCCGCAGCTCGTTCTTCGTCAGGCTCGTGCAGCGTCTTCGCGATCTGGGCCAACGACGTCCACGCCTGATGGTTGTCGGCATGGGTGGCGATGGCGCGCTCGAACCACATGCGCGATTGCGTGGCATCGGTCGTGCGCAGCGCTTCGCCGCGAGCGGCCAGCTTCGCCGAGCGCTCGGTCCACGACATCTCGCGCTCGCCCGGCTCCGGCAACAGCGCCGCGCCGGTACGCCAGCTCTTCGCGCGCCGACCCACGGCCTTGAGCGCGTCCAGCGCGGCCGGGTTGGCGGGATCGACGGCACGCGCAGCTCGGTAGAGGTCCAGCACCTTCGCTTGGTCGCCAATCTTCTCGTCGGTGACCTCGGCCAAGTGGCACAGCACATAGGCGGCCAGTGACGCCGGGAGCGTCTTCGCATGCTCCGTGCGCAGGGAGATGTACGCCGCCACGTCGTTCTGCCGAAGCTTCACGCCCGCGAGCTCCAGGATGGCGTCCCGTCGCTCGGGGCGGCGCTCGATCTGCGCGCGCAACAAGGCTGCGGCATCGGCGGGCTTGCCGAGCTGCCGCTCGAGCAGGTGAGCGAGCTCAGTCTCGCCGAGGCTGCGCAGCTCGCGGTGCTCGTCGTCGTCGTCGTCGGGCTCGCCCAGCCGTCCCAGGCTCTCCTCGATGCGATCCGCGAGCTCCTCGAAGCGACCGGTCGCGCGCAACAGCGAGAGCAAGCGGCGTCGCGCCTCCATATCATCCGGTCGCGCCTGCGCCAATGCGCGGCACAAACGCTCGGCGCGCTCGGCGCCGGCCTCCGTCGCGTGGGCCTCCGCGAGGGTGAGCGCTTCGTCGAGCGCTTGCTCGCGCGCGGGACCCGTCACCACTTGCGCGTGTGCTTCGAGCAGCTCGATGAGCGCCAGCCACGCCTCGCTGCGCTGATAGAGCTCGCGCAGCGGCAGGAAACCGGGCCCCGCTGCGCCCGTTTCTTTGAGGAGGTCGCGCAGCACAAAGATGGCGCTCTTCCGATCCTGGAGCTGGTCCTCGTGCAGCTTCGCGATGCGCAACACCAGCTCCACGCGACGCTCCGGCACCACGCGTTGCAGCTCGAGGTGCAGACGTCGCACCTCCAGCTCGGGGGTCATCGCGCCGCCGGTGAGCGACTCGATCCCGGTCATCGCTGCTTGGTTCGCTGGGTCAATCTCCAATACCTCGGCGAACGTCGACAGCGCGAGCTCCGGATCACCGAGCCGATCGCGGGAGATCGCCGCGAGCTGGAGCTTGCGATCGACCACGTTCTTCCGATCGCTCCCGCTCGTGAGCGAGACCTGTACCCAGTGTTGCAGCGCGTCACGCAGCTCGCGCCACAGCTCCGCCTTGCCCAGGTGCTCGATGGAGACCTCGAGCGAGGCGAGGTCGTTTCCGTCGAGCTGCAGGATGCGGCGGTGCATGTCGAGCGCCAGCTCCGGCATCTTCAGCGATTCGCCGTAGATGGCTGCGACCTTGCGATAATGGCGGAGCGCGCGGCCCGGATCGCCGGAGCGCGAAGCCGCGACGCGGAAAGACTCCACCAACCAATTCCATCGACCGGTCGCTTCGGCGAGGCGCGCGATCGCATCCTCCATCGCGGATGCGTCGTCGGCTTGACCTTCCACCAGCGCGGCGGCCGAGAGCTCGAGCGCGCGCTCGGCATCGTTGCGCTTCTGCTCGTGCAGCTCGGCGACCTGCGCGAGGTTCAGCAGCGACGCCCCGGTGACCCCGGCACGCACGCGGGCTTCGATCACCGCTAGTGCGCGATCCCAGCTGTTGTGCTGCTCGGCCGCGTCGAGCAAGAGGCCTTCCGTCTCCTTCGACGGCACCAGCTGATACAGCAACCACAGCTGATCGAGCGCACCCGCCGGATCGGCCAGCTCACCGGCGCGCAGCTGGTAGCGCTCTCGCGTGATCGCGGCCCAGGCCTTGGGCGTATCGGCGCGATCGCCCAGCTCCGTGTACAGCGCATCGAGCGCTCGCCCGAGCTTGCAGGCACCGGCGAGGCGCTTCGCGTTTTGGAGTGTCTTTTCATCGCCGGGATCGGCCACCAGCAGGCGCGTGCACTCGTGGAACGCGCGTTCGGGATCGTGGAGGCGCGTCTCGGCCATCACGATGCGACGTCGAATCGCCTCCACGCGAACATCGGCGGGTGCGTCGTGGCGCGTGGCGACCCCGAGCAAGGCGTACGCATCCTCGAAGCGCTGCGTCACTTCGCAGAGCTTCAACATCGGCTCGAGCTCGACGAGCGACGCCACGGTGTCGTGGCGAGACAACGTGTGCGCGAGCAGTGCGCGCAATGGATCCTGCAGCTTCGATTCGTACAGCCCCGCGAGGACGGCATTGTGGCTGCGGCGCTCGAGTGGGTCGGTGGCGCCCGCAGCCAAGTCGATGAGCACGGCCTCGAGCTCGCGGAACGCGCCGGCCTCGATGGCGAACGCTGTCATTTGCTTCACGACGGTGTCGTTGGGAACCGCCATGCGATAGAGGCGACGCCACGCGTAGAAGCGACCGAGCGGGTCGGTCTCGGGCACGAGCTCGATCTGCTGCCGGATGAGCGCGAGCCGTTCGGGTGAGCCGACGGACAGCTCGCCCGCGGCGCGATCCAGCAGCGCCGCGGAGGTGGAGCGATCGTGCTCGCCGCGCAGCTGGAGCAGGTGCTCGATGGCGCTCAGCTCTCCCGGCGCCCACCACAAGACGCGCTCGTATGCGGCACTCGCTGCGGCGCGATCACCGATCTTCTCCCATTGCGCGCCCACTTCCATGCCGAGATCGACGCGCCCCTGCGACCCAAGCTGACGCAGCTGCCCCTCGAGCGCTGCGATGAGCGGCCGCCCATCACCGGTGGCCCCGGCGACCCCGGCAAAGTGACGCTCGTGACGGACGATCGCCACTAGCGCACCAGCATCGCCGGGCTCGAGATCGAGGACCCGGCGCCACGCCGCACCGGCGCGCGCCGTATCGGACAGGTTGAGCTCGACGTTCTCGGCGGCCGCGCGCCACAGCGCCCGCATCTCACCGTCGTCGGCGGGCCGCCAGGCTTGCGCTTCGAACGTGCGATCGAGCGCCGCGTAGTCCCCGCGTCTTCGGTGCAGCGCGACGAGCTCGTCACGCACCGCGCGATCGTCGGGCACCGCGCGCAGGATCTCGGCCCAGCAACGCTCGGCTGCCACGTCGTCCTTCATCCGGTGCGCCGCGTGTCGGCCGAGGCGACGCAACAGCTCGATGCGTTGTGCGGTGGATTGTACCAACCGCAGCTGGTCTTCCAGGTCGGCGCGTAGACCTTCGTCGTCGCCCTGCGCCTCGTGTAATGCCTCGAGCGCTCGTAGCGCTTCCATGCGGCCATGCGGCAGCTGCGCGCGGATCTGCCACAGCCCGATGGCACGCGCTGGGCTCTCTAGATCTTTCTCCGCGATGAGCGCCGCGCGCTCCAGCAACTTGCCACGCTTGTCTTCGGGCGATTGCTGCGCGCGCTCGGCGAGGAAGTCGACGAGCTCGGCCACGCGCCCGCTTTGCGCAAGGTAGCGCTCCTTGGCCTCGATGGCTTCTTGCTCGCCAGGACGCTCCCGCAAGATGAGGTCGTAGATCTCCGCCGCGCGATCGAGCTCACCACCGGCCGCCAACGCATCGGCGGCGATCCGACGCAGGTCGTTCGTGGTGATCGCATCGGGTGTTCCATTCGGGTGCTCCAGCACGGGCCTCGTGCCGAGACTGAAGAGCGGATCCCAGTTCTTGCGACGCGCTTCGACGCGCGCCAGCATGAGCAGCGCGATCGGATCTTGCGGCCGCTCGACGAGCAACTTGTTGAGCAACCTGGCAGCGCGCTCGGCGTCGCGCAAACCGGAGAGGCTCGCCTCGGCGACCTCCCGCAGCTGCAAGCGACGCTCGGCGCCCGCGGTGCTCGCGGTGGAGCGTTCGAGGAAGTCGGTCAGCCGATCCCAGCGGCCGGCGGCACGATACGCCTCGCCGAGCGCGTGGCTCGTTTCGTCGACGGCATCGCCGAGCTTGGCGAGCCGCTCCCACGCCTCGATGCTCAGCTCCGACGAAAGCAGGCGCTCTTCGGCGATCTGCACCGCGCGGCGCGTCCAGCTCAGGCGCTCCTTCGGGTCCCACGTGGCCTCCACCGCGGCGACGTGCAGATCGTAGAGCGGTCGCCATGCGCCGCGCGACTCGTACACGTCCACCAGGAACGCAAAGCCGTCGACGTTGGCCGGCTCGATCAGCACCAACTGCTGGAACGTTCGCTCGGCGGCCGCTTGATCGCCCAAGCGGTCACGTTGGAGACGACCGAGGTCCGCCAGCAGCGTCGATCGCGCCTCGGGTGGTTGGCTCCATGACTGTTGCAACGCGTTGATGGTCACTTCCGCGAGTTGTTTCCAGTCGCGCGCTCGCGCGAGCTGCTGCGACACACGCCGGAACTCGGTGGCCGCCGCGAGCTCGGCCGCCGTGGGCTCCACGTGCTCCTCGAGCTTGATCTTGTTGGTGTTCGCCGATCGAGGTGCCTGCGGCGCACGTACCTCTGCCCCCGCTGGTTGCGCCGACGCTCGCGCGGTGGCGCGCGCAGCTTCGGCGGCGCGCGCTTCGTCGGCCGCGCGGGCGGCTTCCGCTGCCTGCGCCATCTCGTGCTCGATCCGCGCGGCCGCTTCGGCCTGCAGATCCGGCTCGCTGGTCAGGTGCTCTGGACCTGTGGCGCCGCTGTCTCCCACGGGCTCACCGATGGGCGGGAGATCCCAGTTCGACGAGTCCATCGCCTGGCCGTGCTGCGTCGGCCCGTCCTTGTCGAGGCCACGCGGACCTTCGGTGGTGAACGCTTCGTGGATCGACTGTGGTTGCGACGGATCGAACGGGTCCTCACCGATCGAGGTGCGGGACTCGGTCGCATCCTCCACGGCCGGCAGCGGCGGCGGCAACGGTGCCGCGCCGAGGCCGGTGTCGGACGCGGGAAAATCGGTCGGCATCGCTTCGTCGAGAAGGCCTTCGATATCGGCGAGATCGAGTGGCTCGTCATCGATCGTGAAGCTATTCGGTTCCGTGTGTGCGGGCGTGCTGATCGAGCGAAACGGCTCGTCCGGGTGCGACTCTTTCGCTGGCGCCTTGGGAAGTTTCTTGTCCGCCACGGATCCTCCGGCGGAAGCCGTTGTGATGCCCCCCGCGGCAGGCACGCACACGCTTCCGGGACCGCCACGCTATCACACATCCCCGCCACTCGAGGTCGGAAGGAGGCGCTCCGAGCACCTCAAGTAGCTCTATTGACACGGTAGGTGGGGCGGCAGAAAACCTCTGCCATGATCGACCTCAAGCTCCTCCGCGACCGCCCCGAAGACGTCCTCGCCTGCTATCGCGACCGGTTGTTCGACGAGGAAGCGGCGACCACGGCAAGCCAGGTCATCGCGCTCGACGGCAAGCGTCGTGAAGTCACGGCGCGCGCCGAAGAGCTGAAGGCCAAGCGCAACACCGAGTCGGCGGCGGTCGGTCGCGAAAAAGATCCCGAGAAGCGCCAGGCCCTCCTCGCCGCGATGAACAACTACAAAGACGAGATCGGCAAGCTCGACGGCGAGCTGGCTGCGCTCGATCAGGAGATGCGCGGGCTCGAGCTGCGTTTGCCCAACCTACCCGATCCCTCGGTGCCGGCAGGGCGAAGTGACGCCGAGAACCGCGTGGTGCGCGAGGTCGGAGCCGAGTGGAAGAGCGCGCGGCCGGACTTTCCGAAGCCGCTGCCGCACTGGGATCTCGGCGAGCAGCTGAAGCTCATCGACTTCGAGCGCGGCACCAAGATCTCGGGCTCGCGCTTCTATCTCCTGCGCGGCACCGGTGCTCGTCTGCAACGAGCCCTCATTTCCTTCATGCTCGATGTTCACCTCGAGCAGGGCTACACGGAGATCTATCCGCCCTACATGGTGAAGAGCGAGTGCCTCGAGGGCACCGGGCAGCTGCCGAAGTTCGCGGACACGATGTATCGGGACGCGGAGGAGGACTATTACTTCATCCCCACCGCCGAGGTGCCCGTCACCAACATGTACCGCGACGAAGTGCTCGACGCGGCGCAGCTCCCGATCAAGCACGTGGCCTACACCGCCTGCTTCCGTCGGGAGAAGATGGCACACGGCAAAGACACGCGTGGCATCAAGCGCGGCCATCAGTTCGACAAGGTCGAGATGGTGAAGTTCGTGTCGCCCGAGACGTCGAACGACGAGCTCGCGAAGCTTATCGACGACGCGGAAGAGGTGCTGCGTCGTCTCGAGCTGCCCTATCGCGTGATCGAGATGGTGACCGGCGATCTCTCGTTCACCGCGTGCAAGAAGTACGACATCGAGGTGTGGGCGCCCGGCTGCAACGAGTGGCTCGAGGTCTCGTCGTGCTCGAGCTTTGGCGACTTCCAGGCGCGGCGCGCGATGATCCGCGCCCGGGAGAAGACCGGCAAGGACAAGCCCAAGCTGGTGCACACACTCAACGGCTCCGGCCTCGCGCTGCCACGAACGCTCATCGCCATCCTCGAGAACTATCAGCAGGGCGACGGCTCGGTGATCGTGCCGAAGGTGTTGCGCCCGTACCTCGGCGGTATGGAGCGGATCACCGCGTAGCGCCGCTACGGCAGGGTCGTCGGCGGCTCCGGCATTCGCCGACGTCGCCACGCCGCGACGTCCACCGAGTCCTGTCCGGTCACCCACAGGTACGAGCCGGGGCCTATCAGCAACACCCCGAGCCCCGCGGACACCGAGCCGCTCGCGATCTCTGCTGCCCCAGCCGCGAGCCGCGAGTTCTGCGTGCCGGCACCGATGAGCACGCTGCCGAGCACGGCGAACACCACGCCGGGGATCGCGATGCCCATGCCCACCGCACGTCGTCGACGCGCGCGGGTCTCGATGCGCTCGAGGTCGGCGCGATCGAGCCGCAGAGGTGCGAGCGATGCCTCGGGCTCCATCCGGAGTGGAGAGATCTCCAACACCGGCGGCTTGGTCGGCCTGGTCTGTGCACGCGCCGGAGACATCAGCGCGGCGACGAGCACGAGCGCGGCTCCGGATCTCATGCGCCAGGCTCGGGATGACACATGGGCTGGTATGCGCAGTCCATTGCGCGACAGAGGTCTCGCGCCACCGGTGAGCGTTGGTTGCGAAGCTTGGCTTGCGCAAGCTGTTCCATCAGGTCGGCGAGGCGACGCGCGAGGATGGGCAGTGGCTCGTGGTCGACCCACACCGGCTCTGGGATCTCGTCACGCAGGAAGACCAGCCCCACGCGGTGCCGCGGCGCGCGCGGATAGAGCCCCGCCACCGCGAGCGCGTACGCCTCGAGTTGGAACCGATACGGGGCCAGGTCGCTGCGCTTCGCGTGCTTGTAGTCGATGACCGACACACCGTCGCGATCGAGCACCGCCAGATCGAGCTGCCCGCTCAGCACGCGCACCGAGCCCACGGCGCCGGCGAGCGGCAACACGAACGGGAGCTCACGCCGCACCGCACGGGCCCCGAGCGAGCGCGCAAACTCACCGCGGAGGAATGCACGCACGTGCGAAGCCACTTCGGCGGGACCAGAATCGTTCTCGTCGTAGCCTTCTTCGCGCAGGAGGCGTCGTAGCTCCTCGTCGATCGCCTCGTCGTCGAGACCGAACGTGCAGCGCTCCAGCAAGAGGTGCGCGAGCACGCCGCGACGCAACGGGTCGCGCTCGCGTCGGGTCAACGCGTCGGGCTGGAGGTCGTCGAGTTGCACATCCATGCGCGATCCGCGCACCCGCTGCGGCGCGGGCACGCGGAGCTCGTGCAGCAGGTGGAAGCGCCGCGCACAGCTCGCGAAGTCTGCGAGCTGTGTGACGGCCACACGCAACGTCCGCGCGCCCTGGGGTTGTAACGGCTGCCACGCGGCCAACGTTTCGACATCGACGGTGCTCGGCGTGCGCGGCGCGGACTCGATCACGGTGCGGGATGCATTCGCCGCGTCGATGAGCGTCAAGAGGTCTGGATGAGCAACGGCAAAGGCATCGAGCTCGCTGCGCCAGCTCGTCTCGGTGCGGGAGCGTCTCTCGCCTGAAAACACCACGCGATCCTGCGCCCGCGTGGCCGCGACGTAGAACAAGCGCATCGACTCGGCACGCTGCCGCGCCTGCTTGGCGGCCGCTACTCGACGAGAAGCGGTGGTGTGCAGGTTGCTGCCGGCCTTCTCGCCCGGAATCTTGATCCCGAGTCCTTCGGCTGCGTCGTAGTAAAGGGCGCCCTCGAGCGCACGCTCTCTCGCACCACAATCGGCGACGAAGACGACGGGGAACTGCAACCCCTTCGACTGGTGGATGGTCATCACGCGCACCACGTCGTCGCGCTCGTCCACGATCTGCGCGTCGGCACCTTCGCGCGTCGCGTGCGGGCGTACGGCGCGAGACAACCAGCGCGTGAAGCCGGGGAGGTCGGCCACGCCACTGCGCGGCTCGGCCTCCAGCGTGGCGGTGCGCGCAATCAGGTGCTCGAGGTTCGCGATCTTCTGCTGGCCCCCTGCCGTGCCGGCCAGCACCACCGCGAGATCGAAGGCGTCGACCACTTGGCGCACCATCACCGATGGCGCAACTGCCCCGGCGATCTCCTGCAGGGAGGCGAGTCGCGACGACCACCGCGCGAGCGCTTCGCGATCGACGTCCGACAACGGCGCGCCCGCCCCGCTCAGCAGTTGACGCAGGTCGAGCTGATCCTCGGCGACCAGCGAAGCGAGGCCGTCATCCGAGATGCCACACAACGGCGAGCGCAAGACCGCGGCGAGCGCGAAGCGATCGCGCGCATCCTCGAGCAACATGAGGAGCGATGCGACGTCGCGGATCTCCTGCGTGGCGTAGAAGCCGCGACCTTGCACCACGTAGTGCGGGATCTGGGCGAGCCGCAGCGCATGCAAGTACGTCTGCAGGTGCGTGTAGCGACGCAACAGCAACGCGAGGTGGCCAGGCCGCCGGCCCGCGCGCAGTGCTTCGCTCATGTGCGCCGCGATGGCCCGTGCCTCCCGGCGGCGCTGCTCTCCTGCGGCGAGCTTTTCGTCGTCGTTCCCGCAGCGCAACAGCTGGGCGCCGCCGTCAACGACCTCGTCACGATGGGCCAGCAGCCCATCGCGCGCGACGTCGAAGGACAAGGCCCACGCCTCGGGTCGCACCGGCGCGCCGAACGCGCGAGCGAACAACGCGTTGCCACTCTGCACCACCTTCGGTGTCGATCGGTACGAGGTGCGCAGGAACAGCTCTCCGGCACCCGCCGAGACCAGCGTGCTCGTCGCCTCGGTGAACACGGCGACGTCGGCCCCGCGAAACTCGTAGATCGACTGTTTGCGGTCACCAACGTAGAAGCTGCGTCCACCGTCTGCGATGGGGTCACCCGCGAGCAACGCAACCAGCTCCGCTTGCACGCGATTGGTGTCCTGGAACTCGTCTACCAAGAGTGCGCTCACGCGCGCTCGCTCCTCGGCACGAACCGCGGGCCGATCGCGTAGAAGATCGCGCGGCAAGCGGATGAGGTCGGCGAAGTCCACCACGCTGTCGGCGCGCTTCGCCGCCGTGTAGCGACGCTCGATGTCGCCCAACAGTTGCTCGACTGCGCGCGCGCGCGGTGCGGCAGCAACGGAGGCGCCAGCATCGCCCAGGGCGTCGATCGCAGTATCGAGCCGCTGGCGGATCGGGCGGAGCTCGTCGAAGCGCTTGCCTGCCGGGGCCAGGTTCTTCATCTGCTCGCGGATCGCGCGAATCATCTCGGTCGTGGACGTCAGATCCTCGAGCTCGGCGGCATCGGCGAACCCGGCCAGCTCGCGTGCTTTGTCCGCGCTCTTGGCCTTCACCAGGTCGCCCAGCTCGCCGAAGGCCCTCAGCGCGCTGCGCAGCTCGCGCCGGGCGGCCTGCAGCTCTTCTTCGACGCGCCCGGTTTCGTAGGCCGATGCGATGCCCTGCGCGTCACGCCCCTCGTCGGCGCGCGCGGCACGCAACGTGGCCAAACGCTCGAGGAGGCCCGCGCGCTCGCGTCCGCCGAAGCCTTGGGCATCGACCAGCTGCTCCACCGCTGCATCGTCGGCCTCGAGCGCGGCCAGCACCGCGGTCCGCGCGGCCTCGAGCTCGCGCGCTTGCTGCTCCACGCCGTCGAGGAGCACGAAGGAAGGATCGAGCCCGACCTCGAGCGCGTGGCGCTTCAACATCGCGTGGCCCGTCGCATGGAACGTCCCGATGGGCGCGCGGTGCAGCGCGGCCAAGGCAGCCCGGACCGTCTCGCGTGACGACCCGCGACCGAGCCGCGTGGCCATCGCTTGCAAGCTCGGCTCGACCGCGAGGCCTTGCTCGTACAGCACCTCCATGCGCGAGGCGATGCGCTCTCGCAGCTCGCCCGCCGCCTTGTCGGTGAACGTGATGACCACGATCTCGCTCGGCGACAGGACCTCGCCGCGATGGTGCAGCCCGGTGACGAGGTGCAAGTACAGCGTCACGAGCGCATGCGTCTTGCCCGTCCCCGCCCCGGCCTGCACCACGAGATCACGCGCGAACGCCCCGATCTCGAGAAGCGTATCGTCGCTCACTGCTCCGTCTCCTCGGTGAGCTGCTCCTCGCCGAGCCGCTCCGCCACACGGCAAACCGGTTGCATGCGGCAGCGCTCGCACGCACGCGCGCGAGGCACCACCTCGAAGTGACCGCTACGCATCGACGTGACGCGCTCCCAGATGCGCTGCGACAACAGAGGCTGCGCGGCCCGATCGTCGGGCGAGAATCGCACCCACGACGGTGCGGGCTCTCCCTTGGTGCCTAGATCGCGCAGGGAGTAGTAGACCATCTGCACGTCGTCGACCCGCAGCTGCTCGCGGATCACCGCTGCATAGATCGGCAACTGCCAGCTGGTCTCGGCGAGCGCTTCTTCCTTGAGATCGGGCACGACCGACTGCAGCCGAGCGCTCTTGTAGTCGAACACCGCGGCACGACGGCCATCTCCCGAACGATCGACACGATCGATGCTGCCCCGCACGAACAGCGGTGGCTCACTGTCGACGCCACCTGGAACCGGCACCGCGTCGAAGCGCAGCTCGAAGGCGTGCGGAACGAGACCGTCACGCGTTCTCGTCGACACCTCGAGCTGCCACACCGCATCCATCAAGCGCCGAAGCGCGCGCCGCCGCACCGCGAAGAGGATGGGATTGCCGAGCGGCTGATCGACGGAGAAGCGTTCGACGGCTTGCGTCAGCGCGCCGTCGATGAGCGCGCCCTCCTCGGGCCGGCCGGACAAGGGAAACAATTCCGCCTCGCGCCACGCGGTGAACATCCGCTCCAGCACGAGGTGAGCCAGCGTGCCGGAGGCGCGCTCGTCGAGCTCGTCTTCTTGCTCGTCGCCGGGACGCGCTCGTACCACGGACTCGAAGAAGAAGCGCGCCGGGCACTGCGCGTGCTGCGTGAGCGTGGAGGCCGAGAGCGCACGCGCGGCGACGCCCGGCAGCACTCGCTCCGTGAGCCGCGCCAGCACGCCAGCGTCGGTTACGCGACCATCGTACGATCCGGCCGGTGCGTCGCCCGCGAAGAAGGCCTCGCGCACCCGCTCCGTCTCCGCGCGCCGCGTGGCGACGTCGAGACGTCGATCCACGCGCTCGTGCAAGCGCTCACGCAACGTGTGGCGGGCAGCTTCGGACAGTCCCTCACGCTGGGCTTCGTCGCCGCCCTCCTCGACGAGGAGCCGCGCCATGAGCTCGGACATCGTGCGCGCGTCTTCGCAGCTCGGGATGAGCGCGGACGGGGGCCGCGACTCCGGTGCGCCGAGCGAGCGCGCGTGCGTCACCACTTCACCGGCGAGCACCGCGCGACCCATGGCGTCGATGCGGGCGAGCGTGACGAGCACCCGTGCCGCGCGCCCACGCACCTGTGCTAGCCGGATGCGCTCGCGTGCTTCTTCTTGTCCCGGCGTCGAGAACACCGGGCGACCGAGGGCGCGGCCCAGCGTCCGACGAGTCTCCTCGTGGATCAGCGGATCGTCGCTGGCGCGTTGCAGCGCAGCATCGTCCATGCCGGTGAGCACCAGCAGGCGCAGCGAGCGCACCGGCAACCGGTCGAGCCCACACACCGTGACCGCGGCGCCGCGACCCGCCGGTGACACCGTGCGCATGCCTTCCAGGTGCTCTCGCGCGAGGTCGGTGACCTCGGCGCGCGTCCAGCGCCGATCGCCGAGGCCACAACGCGCGGCCGCGACCGGAAGCTCTTCGAGCCAGGCGAACAAAGCACGCGCGGTGGCCTCGTCGCGGGCCCATGCCTCGGCACGCGCACCGACGATGGCCTCGGCCCGCGTCACCGGGATCGCAGCCAGGCCCAGCCGGTCGAGCACGCTCGTGAGCGCGGCGGCGTGGACCGTCAACGTGGCGCGCTCCGGCAACGACTCGAGGAGCGAGCGCGCGTGCAGCACGTGGCGTGCGAGCGCCTCGGCTTCACCTCGTCTCGCTGCCGGCTGCGCGGCCACCCAACGCGTGAGGTTCCCGCGCCAATCTGCGACACGCGCGCTGGTGGGGAGCGCCGCGCGCATGAGCGCTGCGATGCGAGCACGCGCCATCACCTTGCCTTCGGCCGTGCGCGGCGCGGCGAGATAGCGCGACGACAGCAACGCCGCGAGCCCGTCGCGCGCGATGCGTGACTCCGTGAGCGTGAGCAGCGCGCGAACTACGGCGGCGAGTCCCGACTCTGCCAGCGGGTCTCCGACCGCCGCCTCGACCGGCACTTCGTAGCGCTGAAGCGCACCGACGATGCGTGAGCGTTGCTCGCGGCTCGTCGCGACCACGGTGATCTCGTCGGGCGACGCGCCAGCCGCGATCTCGTCTCGGACCCGCTTCGCGACCGCCCTCGCCTCGAGCTCTGGCGTGGGCAGCACGGCCACGTCCGGCAGCGGACCCGGCCCGAGCGTGGCGCTGCGACGCTCGAGGTGGTCGAGCTCGATCGCCTCGAGGCCATCGAGCGCCAGCGTCACGGACGCGGCCAAAGCCTCTTCGTAGCGGGCACCCGCGCCGCTCGCACGCGCGGGCGGCGCGTCGGGAATACGACAGCGTACCGTGAGCCCGCGGCGCGAGAGGGCCTCGACCACGAGGCGCGTCAACGGATCGATCGGCGCCGCGTCATGGACCTCGACCTCCACGATCTCGACGAGGCTGGGCAGCGGCTCCTGGGCGATGTTCTGCAGCGCGAGACGAACGCTTGCCGCCTCGTCGCGACGCTCGCCCAGCATCGCCTCGTAGCGGGCGAGCGCGGCGCCAAAGCGCTGCGCATCGTGCTTCGCGGCGGGTGGCAACACCGAGGCCACGGCGCGCAACGCGCTCGGCGCGACCCCCGCGCGACGCAACGCCGCGAGCGCGACGGACACCCGCGGTGCGAACGACGCTGGCATGGGCCCCTCGCCCCAGCCATCGGCGCACAGCGCACGCACCAACAGACCTTCCGCGAGCCGGCCCAGCTCGCGCGGTGCGCCGACGCTCGCTTCGCGCAGGAGGCGGGGCACGGAGGTCAGCCCCCGACCCACTTCGAGAGTGCCTTCAGCCTGCGTCCGGGCCCGAATGAATTCTTCGAGGGCCACCTCGAGCGCAGCTTCGGTGGGGAACAGGTGCAGGCGCGGCATGAGCTATCGCTGCCGGCGAAGGTAGCTGAGCAGGTTCTCGTGTGCACCCTTGACCGCACCCTCGAGGGCATCGGCCTCGAGCCCGGCGGCGAGCTCGTTGCGAAAGCCGCCGCGCGGTTGCTGCACCGTCGCACCACCAGAGGTCATCATCACCATCGCCTTCGAGGGCAAGCGCCCGACGATGACGCTGATCTCGCAGCTGATCTCCACCCACTCGCGCGTGTCCCGTCGGTTGAGCGCGGTGATGGAGCTGTCGATGAGAAAGCCGCTGACGGGTTGCCCGTCGATCGTCATGCCCGGCGTGTTGGCGAACTCGCGGAGCAGCAGCTCACGCAAGCGCTGCGTCATCTGCGGCGTGGCGTTCTTCGTCTTGGCACCCACGCCCCCGATCGCGATGTGGACATTGCCGGAGTGCGACGGAGGATGCGCCGCGCGCAGACGCTCGAGGGCGTCGGTCGCGAAGCGACGCACGGTGGCCTGGTCGTCGCGCGTGAGGCGCTGGAGGATGGGGATCGCATGCTCGTCCTTCGAGCGCGCGAGCACGGCGGCCGCCTGGAGGCGAACGCGCCAGCTGGGGTCGTGCGTCGCTTTCTCGAGCGACGCGAGGCGATCGGCGAACCCCGTTGCGCTCGCGAGCACGACGCACGCCAGCACGAGCCACTTCGCGGCCCGGGAGGGCGTGCTGCTGAGCGTACGGAGACACATGGCAGCTTTCCATTAGGTCGGACCGAGGGGGCCCACGTCAACGCTTGACGGGGCCGCAATTTGCGCCGCGCCACTCCACCGACGTACCGTAGTCCGATGGCGGGTAACGATTCGGAAGGCATGTCCAGCAACACGATGCTGGGTTTCGGGCTGGTCCTGTGCGCCGTGGTCGTGATCGTCGCCGTGCTGGGAACCCGGTTCCTCAAGGACGCGCCACCACCGGTGAAGCCACCCGCCGCGGTTCCCATCGAGCGCGCGGTGAATACCAGCCTCAAATACACGGTCGGCTACTACCAGGCCGTCCTCGATCAGGACGCCAAGAAGCTCAACCTGCCCGTGCCCACCGTGGCGGCGATGGCGGCACCGCTCGCCTACTTCGACGAGCTGCCCGAGCCACGAAGCCTGAAGGTGGAGAAGGACGCGGTTGAGACGCCCCACCTGCGCATCGCGAGCCGGGTCTCGAAGGAATGGTCGATGACCGGCGATGCCCAGCGCATGCGCGTCGAGCACATCCTCCTCAGCATCACGAACAAGACGGATCGGCCTCTCGCGTATCGCGTGGATACGTGGATGCCGGACTCCGCCCACTGCAAGAGCAAGGGCACGCTTGCGCAAAATGCGCTGGCGCTCAAGCCGGGTGAGACCGTGCAGCGCACCGAGTGCCTGTGGTCCAAGGGCTCGACGCTCGAGATTCGTGCAGTGCAGACGATGGAGCTGTCCGACCTCGGCTACTACTATGTAAGCCGGCTCATCCCGACCCAGGCCTTGCTCGACGAGCGCTACAGCGCAGGCCACAGCCCACCGGACAAGCTGAAGCCGTGCGTGTTCGTCCCCTGGCGCGAGATCCGGACCGCGTCGGAGGGCAAGAACGGCGTGCGCTGGAGCGACGTGATCGACTTCTACGGCCGCCACAACTGCGACGAATACAGCTTCTACGCGGCGTATCGACGGTGGACAGCAGCGGGTCACCTTCCCGCCCAAGCAGCAGCAGCAGCAGCCCCCCCGCTTGAACCCGGAGCGAATTCTCGCTAGCGTCATCAGTTCCTATGCCCGTCACGAAAAGCGAGCTCATCGACTCTATTGCGGACAAGCTGCACCTCGCGAAAGCGCGCGCGGAGCAGATCGTGGACACGGTGTTCAATGCGATGGTGGATGCCCTCAAGGACGGTCAGGGCATCGAGATTCGTGGTTTTGGCAGCTTCACCATTCGCAACTACCGCGCCTACGATGGCCGCAACCCGCGTACGGGCGAGATCGTCCCCGTCGCGCAAAAGCGTCTGCCGTTCTTCAAAGTGGGCAAAGAGCTACGGGAGCGCGTCAACGCCAGCCGTGCGGTCCTCAAGAACGAGCCTGCGGATTCGGATGACGACGAAGGCGACGGAGACGACGAGTAGCGCCTACCGCGGTCGCAACACGATGACGCGACCGCGGACACCGTCCACGTAGACCTCGGCGCCGTTCGGGATCCGCAGGGCACCCGCGACGCCCACCACTGCGGCCACTCCACTTTCTCTCGCGAGGGTCGCTGCGTGGCTGAGCGCGCCCCCGTGCTCGGTCACGAGGCCGCGCAGGCGCGACATGTGCGGGGCCAACGAGGGCAAGGCCGCGGGTAATACCAGCACCGCGTCGTCCGGGAGATCGTCCAGCGTCTGCTCCAGCGACGGAACGACGACGGCAATGCCGCGCGCGATCCCCCCGGCCGGCCGGCCTCGCAAGATCGTGCGACCGTCGAGCACACGCTCTTGGGGAACCCGATCGACGATGCGCAACGGCGGGACGGTCGATCGAGCGCGGATGCGTGCGCCACGTCCAGCGTCCGCTTCGACGCGTAGGTCACCGGTGCCCTCGAGCGCGCGAGCGAGCGACAGATGGAACACGTCGTCGATGGTGGCGAGCGCGCCACGCCGGCCCAGCTCACCACCGCGGTGCAAGAGCGCCTGTCGCACCAAGCGTTGTGCTTCGAAGAACAACCGATCGTCACTCTCGCCGAGCCGGTGCGCGGCACGGAGCGCGGCCCACCGACGATCGAGCACGGACCGCGCGTGAGGCGAGAGGCGGCGGCGCAAGGCCTCGGCAGCCGCTTCGGCGTGCGTACGAGCCGTCTGCTCGGCGAGCACGGGATCGGTGCCGCGCGCTCGTCGGGCCGCGGCGGCGAGCAACCGCTCGGGGTCTTCATCGTCGCTGGGCGTCGCCACGTCCCAGGAAGCTGCGTACGCTCCGAACTCGGCGAGATAGGTACGCAGCCGCGCGGGCGTGGGCGTTCGCCCCAGCGCATAGAGCGCATGATCGCGCTCGCTGGTGGTGCCTCCACTGCCCCCGAGGAGGATGCCGACCGCGACGTTGCGATCGCCGAGCTCCGCGGAAATGAAGGTCTCGAACGCCTTTCGCTCGGCTCGCAGCGCGGGCCTCACCTCCGTGGCGTAGCGGGTCAGCACCTCGCGATAGGTGACGAGCGCGTCGGGAAGTGGCCTGCCGAGCGCATCACGCAGGACACGCAGCAACGCCGGCTCGAGCACTTCGTGGAAGCGTCGCAGCGCCACGAGGGGATCGACGTCGGTGCTGGCGCGCGCGGGGAGATCTTCGCGAACGTAGAGATAGCCCTCGATCACGCGACTGCGAGGACCGAAGCGCGGCCCGTCGAGCAGGGCCACGAGACCTGCTTGTGCTGCGGAGAGCGGATCCGGGTTGTGCTCGGCATCGAGGCGCCAACGACCCGGTGGCAACCTGCGCGTCGTCGTGCGTCGATGCATCGTCGCGGTGGAAGGTCGCACCTGCAGCAGGATCAATTGGTCATCGCTGCGCGCGTACTCGACCTGCACTGCGCCGGTCACCAATCGCTCCACGCGCCGCAGCAGCTGGGCGACCGGATGCTCCGATGTTCGCGCCAGTCGCAGCGCCAGCGAATCGCTCCACTCCGGGGTACCGGACTCGCGCTCCTCCAGGCTGAAGCCGCGCTCGTCGCCGCTGGCGACACCCAGCGTGTGCGCCTGCGCCATGGGTTGCAACAACACGGCGATCGGTATGGGTTCGAGCGCGCGCGCCTCGAGGTAGGCGATCACCTCGACCGAGGTCGCCGAAGCCCGCACGCGCTCGATCGCCAGAGGCACATCGTCGAACGCAACGTCGACCAAGCTCTCGTACAAGCCCGCGGCGCTGGCCTGCGCGCCGTCCTCGAGCGGGCTCGACGAGCGTATCGCGTAGGGGCCCACGCCGAGCGCCACGAGCTGCTGGCGTGCTGCTACGTCGAACGCCTCACCATCGAGCAACACGCAGCCGTCGAGGACCGGCAGCCCCGCAGCGTGAAGCCGGCCGAGCATCTGTGCCTTCCGGCCCGCGCCGGCGGGCAACGAGCCGGCGCGCAGCGAAAGCATCACGGCTCCGTGGGCAGCGCGCTCGACAGCAACGTGGCACCGACCCCGAGCTTGACCCTCATCAACGTCTCCTCGCTCCTGCTGCGTTACCGAGTCACGTAGCCGCGGGTCACCGGGACACCACGCTCGTCGTCTTGCCGAAGCTTCACGAGACCCGCGCGCAAGAACAAGCCCGCGGTGCGCGCGCGCTCGCCTTCTTGGCCGAGGCCCGATGGGCTGACGACGGCCACCAACGCGCCAGTGCGCGCGGACGCGATGAGCGCTTCCAGGGCGGACACGCCTTCGTCACCGTCCGGCAGGCCGAGCGCCAGCGCAGCATCCGCTTCAGCGCCTTCTTGCACGGCGACCGGTCGGTGTCGCGCCTTCGTGAGCGCGCGACCGACGGTGTCATCGGGGGTGGCGACCCGCAAGGCGTCGCAGCGCAGGTAGCCGATGAGGCGCTTCGCATCGCGCGCCGCACCGAGACCGAGGCCTTCCATGAGTCCCGCGAGCATTACTTCTTGCCTCCTGCCTTCTTGGTCGTCTTCGCAGCGGCCTTGCCGCCGTGGCGCTCGAGCCAGCGTTGCGCGATCTGCCGATTGCGGCGCACCTTCGCCTGGATGACGCGCTCGTGACCGCGGGCCTGGCGCCACTTGTTGTGCATCTTCACGTAGTCGGATCGATCGAGATCGCGATCGCGAAACTCGGAGAGCCGCAGGTACGCGCAGCGTGGCTCGTCGAGGTGCGGCGTGGCCTTCATGCGCCACCACAGGTTGTCGGCGATGAACTTGAAATTGAAGTAGCTCTCGACGAAGAAGTCGAGTTTGTGCTCCTTGATGGCGCCACCTTGGTCGTCGGCGCGCAGACACCCGTCATGCTTGCTGCCATCGGGGAGCTCGATGCCCACCAGCTCGGGCACGTACACCGTGGACCCGATCGGGATGTAGCGCGGATCGACGGCGATGGAACGAAACGCGACGAGCGGTCGCGATTGCACACCCGTGCCGAGCGGGTGGGTCGCGATGTCGAGCGTGCGAAAGCACGTGCCCATGCCGTAACCGCACTCGCCGTCGTAGTTGATGACACGGCCATCGTTGAGCACGCCGGTGCCTTCGAGTTTCAGCTCGTAGACGAACGCCGACGGATAGCGACCGAGGAAGTAGCCCTGCCGCGTGTAGATGTCGGTGTCGTACTTGAGGTTGGCGTATTCGATCTCGTACGCGAGCCAATAGAAGGAGAGGCGGAAGCCCTCGCGAGGCGAGAGTGGATAGCCGCAGCACTCCTTCACCTTGCCGAGGAGTGGCAGCTTGTCGGGTAGGGGCCCATCGATCTTGGAATGATCGGTCTTCGGTGCGAGCGGCACCTTCGATATGTCTATCACGGCGTGCGCTGGCGCAGCGACGGTGAAGGCCACGGCCAGGCACACGAGCTGCGCGAGGGTGATGAGCGTGATGCGTGACACGCGCCAGAGAGTATCTGGCGCAGAAGACCTGGGCAATCAACGCGCTGCGCGGGTTCGTGCGAATCTCTGCGCTCGGGAAAGAATTTTCTCGACGATGCGACGTCTAGCCGCACAGCCCGATAGATTCGGGCATTACCTCAGGAGAATCGAATATGAACCGCTTCCAGAAGCTGCTCTCGCTCGCCATCGTGTCCTTCACCATAAGCGGCCTCAGTCTCGCCATAAGCGGCCTCAGTCTCGCCCACGCCGACGTCCCGACCACCACCGACTCGGTGAAGGCAACCGCCAAGGCGGGCGGCCAGGGCGCATTGCAAGCAGGCACCGCGTCGGCCACCGAGGTGGCGAAGGATCCGGAAGCGGCGAAGAATCACCCGGGCCAGGCTGCGAAGAAGGTCGCGACCGACTCCGGCAAGGGCGCCGTCGCTGGGGCCACGGGCCCGACGACCACCACGACGAGCACCACCACCGTGACGCCGGCGTCGGCCGTAGCGAAGGGAAGCTCGGCTGCGGTCGCTACCAAGGTTGCTCCGGCCGCGCTCGTCGACATCAATGCCGCGAGCGTGGACGAGCTGAAGGCGCTGCCGGCTGTGGGTGACGCGTACGCCGAGAAGATCGTCGCCGGTCGTCCCTACGCCAACAAGACGCAGCTCGCGTCGCGCAAGATCGTTCCGACCGCGACGTACGGCAAGATCAAGTCGCTCATCGTCGCGAAGCAGCCGGAAAAGAAGTAGCTCGCGTGCTTTGACGGGGTCATGGCTCCTCGATATCGTGGCGAGGCCATGACCCCGACCGCACCTACAGTACCTCCTGGGAAGCGCTTTCGTGCTGCCGTCATCGGCGGCTCTGGCTACGGGGGCGCCGAGCTCATCCGACGCTTGTTGCTACACCCCGAGGTCTCACTCGAGCGCGTCGCCTCCGTCGACTACGTCGACCAGCCTCTCTCCGCTGCGCATCCGCACCTCGAAGGGCTGAGCGCTCTCCGCTTCCAGAACCTCACGGCCGCAGAGGCTGCGAAAGATATGGACGTGGTCCTGCTCGGCCTCCCGCACAAGATCGCGGCGCACAAGGTTCCGGAGATCATCGAACAGTCGAGCGCGCGCATCGTGGATCTCTCGGGTGACTTTCGCCTGCGCGACACCGCGGCGTACGAGCGCTACTACGGACAAAAGCATCCGGCGACGAGCCTGCTCGAGAAGTTCGTGTACGGCCTCCCCGAGCTGAACCGCGAAGCCATCAAAGCGGCGCGCTACGTGGCCTCACCCGGTTGCTTCGCCACCACCATCGAGCTCGGGCTCCTTCCCCTCGCAAAGTCCGGTTGGCTCGAGGGCGAAGTGGAGGTCGTCGGCATCACCGGCTCGTCGGGCGCCGGCGTGGTCCCGACGGCAACGACGCACCATCCGACTCGCTCGGTGAACCTGCGCACGTACAAGCCGCTCGAGCATCAACACATCCCGGAGATCACGGCCACGCTCGAGCAGGCGGGTGCGAAAGATCTCGCGCTGCGCTTCGTGCCGGTGTCGGCGCCGTTGTCCCGCGGCATCTTCGCCACCTGCTTCTCGCACGTAGACGCGGCGATCACCCGCGAGCAGGTCGCGGCTGCTTTCAGCAAGACCTACGCCGACGAGCCTTTCGTCCGCGTCCCGCAAGCGCGCCTCCCCGAGGTGGCCGCGGTGTCGGGCTCCAACTTCGTCGAGGTGGGCTTCCAGATCGCGGAGGACGTGGACCCGCGCACCGGTCGCCGCGTCGTGTGCTGCTTCTCCGTCACCGACAACCTCATCAAGGGCGGCGCCGGCCAGGCCATCCAGAGCATGAATTTGCTCCTCGGTCTCGACGAGAAGCTGACGCTCGAAGATCCCGGTGCCTGGCCTTGAGGATCCTCGTAAAGCTCGGCGGCGAGGTCGTTCGCGATCGCTTGCCCGAAATCGTCGCGGAGCTGCAGGCACTCGTGCAGCGCGGCGACGAGGTGATCGTGAGCCACGGCGGTGGACCGCAGGTGACGAGCTTGTCCACCAAGCTGGGCCTGCAGACCACCATGGTCGCGGGCCGGCGCGTCACGGATGCGGCGACGTTGCTCTCGGTCCAGCAAGCGATCGCCGGCGAGGTGAACGTCGCCTTGCAAAATGGGCTGCGCGCAGCGGGCATCCCAGCGGTGGGTCTCCATGGTGTGGTGACCGCGGTGCGTCGCCCGCCGAAGGTGCTCGCGGGTGCCGGTCCCGATCCGATCGATCTCGGTCTCGTCGGAGATCCCACCGGCTTCGACCTGCCACTCGTGGAGCACCTGCTCGCCGGTCGCTACGTGCCCGTGGTCGCCTGCCTCGGGCGAGCCAGCGACGGCAGCACGCTCAACATCAACGCCGACCTCGTCGCCAACCAGCTCGCGCTCGCGCTCCACGTCGACGCGTTGGTCCTCATCACGTCGGCCCCCGGTGTCATGGGAGACCTCGACGACAGCAGCTCACGCATCCCGCGCCTGACCGTCGCCGAGGGCCGCGCGCTCATCGGCAGCGGTGCAGCAAAGGGCGGCATGATTGCCAAGCTCGACGAATCCCTTACCGCCGTGCAAGCCGGGGTACCCGCCATCTACATCCTCGATCGCAACATCACCGGCGCGCTCGACGCCCCCGGCTCCGTCGGTACCGTCCTCGTCCCGTAGCCCGCTTCCGCTACTGGTGGTTGCCGGTGACGACATAGTCGATGGTGCCGCCGGCGGGTGCGGTGGTGCCGCTCGTCGGGGTGACGCTGAGCGTCATGGATACCTTGGAGCCGTCGACGGTACCCTTGCCGATCACGGTGCCCACAATCTCGCCGCTCGAGTGCGTGACGCGGATGGGCTGCTTGTCGAGGCGGATGTCGTCGCCGTCGAAGACGACCCGCAGGCCGGTGGCGTTGACCGCGTTGTAGTCGGTGATGATGCCGTAGTTGAAGTTGAGGATGAGATCGACGTCGCCACCCTGCGACGCGACGACGATGTCCGGGTCGGTCTTGCCGAACGCAGCGACGGTGACGCCGTAGGTGCCGTACACGAGCTTCGGGTCGATGCTAGAGGCACAGCCGGAAGCCGAGAGAAAACCGATCGCTGCGACGAAGGACAAGGCAAAGCGGGCGACGGTGTTGCGCATGTCGCGAAAGCTAGACGTGGCCGTTGTGAAGGTCAAGGCGGGCTAAAGTGGTCACCCGATGGCGCCCACGCGAACGATCTATTGCGAAGACGCGCTCACATGGATGGCCTCCTCGCCCGGACTAGAGACGTTGGCGCGAGCGAGCGTCATCACGTCGCTGCCGGACTTGTCGGAGATCCCCGAGCTGGGCCTCGCCGGCTGGCAACGCTGGTTCGAGGATGCCGCGTTCGCCGTCCTGCGCTCGCTCGGTGGCGAAGGCGTGGCGTTGTTCTTTCAGAGCGACATCCGCCACGGCGGGCGCTGGATCGACAAGAGCAACCTCGTGCAACGGGCCGCCGATCGCAGCGATCACTGCCTCCTGTTCCACAAGATCGTCTGCCGATTGCCCGCGGGTACCCCTACGCAAGGTCGCTCGAGCTACTCGCACCTGCTGGCCTTCGCGCAGGGGCCACGCCCGACGCTGCGGCGGCCCACCCCCGACGTACTCCCCGACGGTGGCCATCAGCCCGGCAAGAAATCGATGGGCGTGAACGCGTGCCTCCTCGCCTGTCGCTTCGTGCTCGACGAAACCGCCACGCGCACCATCGTCGACCCGTTCTGTGGCTTCGGCACCGCGCTCGCGGTCGCCAACGCGCTCGGCATGGACGCCGTCGGCGTCGATCGCTCGTCGCGCATGTGTAGGCATGCACGGCAGCTCCAGCTCCAAGTCCCGGCCCGTTGAACACGTAGATCGGCGCGTATTGCACCTTCTGACCTCCACCCATACGCTAGCGGGCCCTATGTCACGAGCGTCGCGCTTCGCGCTGTATGTCTTGCTCACCATGGGGCTCACGCGCGCGGCGGGTCGGGCCCGTGCGGCCGAGCCCAGCTTCGATGTGGGCCCCACCATTGCGGTCGATCAGATCAAGGACGGCATGGTGGGATACGGGCTGACGGTGTTCTCGGGGACGAAGCCGGAGCGCTTCCCGGTTCGCGTCGTCGCGGTCCTGCACAACTTCCTGCCGAAGCAAGACATCATCCTCATCCAGTCGGAGGATCCCCGGCTGGTGCACTCCGGCATCGCGCAGGGCATGTCGGGCTCGCCGATCTACTTCGAGGATCGTCTGGCCGGCGCGCTCGCCTACGGCTGGGGCTTCGCGAAGGATGCGCTTGCCGGTGTGACGCCGATCGCGAGCATGACGAAGGAGCTCGAGCGCAAGCAGCGCGCCACCGCGGCGGGCGAGCCAGCGGGCACCACGTCCTCGACGCCCATCGCCGCCGCGGCAACCCAGGAAGGCTTCCACCCCGCGGCCGTGCCTCTCCAGGTCTCCGGCCTCACGCCCGAGGCCGTCGCCGAGCTCGGCGCGGCGCTCGCGCCCTATCACCTGGTGCCACAACGAGCGGGCGGTGGTGGCCGGGCCCCCAAAGCGAATGCGAAGCGCCTGACCCGCTTCGAGCCCGGCTCGTCCATCGCGGTCGACTTGATCCGCGGTGACATCAGCGCCGTCGCGACGGGCACCGTCACTGCGATCGCCGGCGATCGCGTGCTGGCATTCGGCCACCCCATGTTCAACTCCGGCCAGGTGTCCCTGCCGATCTCCACGTCGGTGGTGCACACCTTCATGTCGTCGCTCAACACGTCGTTCAAGCTTTCATCGCCCCTCGACGAGGCCGGCGCGCTCCTGCAGGATCGACAGAGCGGGATCATCGGCGACATGAAGCAGCACGTGCCGATGATCCCGATGAGCGTGACGGTGCACCTGGCGGGTCGGCCCGATCAAAGGTTCGAGGTCCAGATCGCGCGCCACCGCTTTCTCACGTCGGTGCTGGCTTCCACGGTGCTGAGCTCATCGGCGAGCGCGGCCGCCTCGGACATGGCAGAAGCGCAGATCACGCTGAAGACGAAGCTCGCCGTGCACAACGAGCGCACCGTCGAGATCATCGACCGCTTCTACGCGCCTGATGGTGCGCAAAGCCACACATTGGCGCTCGCCAGCGGTCCGCGCGCGATCGGCGACATCTTGTTCAACCCGTTCGGGCCCGCCACGGTCGACCGGATCGACGTGGACCTCGACGTGGCCTACCGCACCGACGTCGCCGAGGTGCTGGAAGCGTCGCTCGGTGCGGAGACGGTCGAGCCCGGATCCCGCCCGAGCTTGCGCGTCACCCTGCGCCCGTACGGCAAGCCCGAAGAGCACGTGACGATTCCCATCGACATTCCCGAGTCGCTCGCGGGCCAGACCGTGAAGCTCACCGTGCAGTCGGGCACGCTCGCACGGCCGGATCTCGCACCTCCCGAATCGCTGCGCGGCCTCCTCGACAACCTGGGACGTTCGTATTCGCCGTCGAGCCTCGTCGTCGCGCTCGAGACCCCCGACGAAGGCCTCACGCTCCACGGCAAGCTGGTGCCAGAGCTACCCGGCTCGGTGCTCGACAGCCTGCGCCCCAGCACCGCTGCGCGCCGCTCCGATTCGCTGAAGCGCGTGGAGCGCATCGTCTACCCCACCTCGTTCATCACCATCGGAAAGCAGGAGCTCATGCTCCGCGTTCGCGATCGTCGTTAGTCCACACGGAGCCCCGCGTGATCTCTGCCCACTCGTGTCGCATCGCCTCGCTTCTCACCCTGGTCGCGTTCTGTCTCTCGTACTCTGGGGCGGCCTCGGCCAGCCCGACGCGAAGCTTTCGCCTCACCAGCTACAAGGACTTCGACGAAGGCGAGGCAAAGGGCACGCTCATCACCTCGCTCGGCGACGTGCTGCCCGGCATCGACGCCCAGCGCAGCGATGTCGGGGAGCTGCTCGCGTTCTGCGCCTTGCGTGTCGATGGCACGCTCTATATCGGGACCGGGGATCAAGGCGCGCTGTGGTCGCAGCGCGGCAAGGACAAGCCGCGCAAGGTGGGAAAGCTCGACGCGGCATTGGTTAGCGCGCTCGCTCCGGCGGGCAATGGACGCTTCTTCGCAGCGTCGGTGCCGGGTGGGCGAATCTACGAGGTGGACAAGCTGTCGGACAAGGAGCCGCGCATTCGCGAGCTCACGCACCTCGATGCCGACCACGTGTGGGCGCTGTCGTACGACGAAGACAAGCACACGCTCTACGCCGCGACGGGACCGAACGGGAAGCTGTTCTCCGTCGAGGTGAACGATCTGGAGAAGGCCTCGGCGCAGAAGCCGAAGCAGCTCTGGCAGAGCACCGAGAAGCACCTGTTGTCGATGGTGCGCACGGAAGACGGCACGCTCCTCGTCGGCGGTGCCGACCAAGCCATCCTCTATCGCGTGAAGCCGCAAGGTGGCTCCGCAGAGGTTCGCGTGGTGCACGACTTCGACGGAGAAGAGGTGCGGGCCATCTGGCGTGACAAGGGCGTGACGTATGTCGCGGTGAATGACTTCAAGGGCCAAGGACTGGCGGCACTCTCTTCGGTGACTTCGAAATCGGCGCGCACCCCGGCGCCCGCGGCCGGTGGCAGCGCGCCGGCATCGTCGCTGGTGGGCTCGGCAGCCCTGGCCGCGCTGGGCATCTCGATGCCCAGCTCGCGCGAGCGCAAGGGCAAGGGCGCCCTCTATCGCGTCGACGACGACGGTCGCTTCGAGCAGCTGCATGCGCTGACCGATGGCTACTTCACCGCTCTCGCACGCGATGGGGAAGGCACGCTGTGGGCAGCGGCGGGCTCGAACGGACGCGTGTACCAGGTTCGCAGCGATCGCACCGTGACCACCGCGCTCGATCTCCCCGAGCGTCAGGTGTTGTTCCTCGATCTCGGGGGCGGTGAGCCCTCCCTCGGCACCGGTGATGCTGCGGCTGTGTATCGCCTGGGTCCCGCGAACAAGGAGGCGTCGTACGTCACGAAGGCGCTCGACGCGCAGTTCACCGCGCGCTGGGGCAAGGTGCGCTTCTCCGGCACAGGAGTCGAGGTCTCCGCGCGCAGCGGCAACACGCAGAAGCCGGATGCCACGTGGAGCGCCTGGCAAGGGCTCGGCAGCGTCGAGAACCTCGCCGGCGGAGGCGCCGGCAAGGTGCAGAGCCCGGCGGGTCGTTTCTTACAAATGCGCGCGAAGCTCAGTGGCCCGAAGAGCGTGCTGCACGATGTCAGCGCCTTCTATCTGCCACAGAACCAGCGGCCGCGCGTCACCGAGGTCACCACGGCCGACGAGAGCGGCGCACGTCGCATGATCGCGCTCGCGAAGACGCCGCGGTCACACAGCGCCATCGTGAAGCTCCGCTGGAAGGTGGAGAACCCCGACGAGGACGAGCTCGTGTACCGCGTGTTCTTCCGCGAGGAGTCGGAGCCCAACTGGCGATCGCTCGGGGGCCCGGATCCGTTGACCAAGGCCGAGTACGACTGGAATACCGAGCCGCTGCCGGACGGCAACTATCTCGTGCGGGTGGTGGTCTCCGACGAGCGCTCGAATGCGAAGGACGAGGCCCTCGAGCACGCGCTCACCTCGTCGCCGATCCTCGTCGACAATCGCAAGCCCGATGTGGGTCCGGTCGACGTCGGCTTCCCTGCAGCAGCGAAGGGCGCTACCGCGAACACGATGGTGCCGGTGGCGAGTGGTCGCGCGAAGGACAGCGCGTCGCCGATCACCGAGCTCGCGTATTCCGTCGACGGTGGCGACTGGCAAGCGGTGGGCCCGAAAGACGGCGTGTTCGACGATCTCGAGGAGGCGTTCAACGTTCGCTTACCGAGCGGCCTGCCACCCGGGACGCACACGCTCGCGGTGCGCGCCGTCGACTCCGCGGACAACCTCGGCGCCGCGCAGATCAACTTCCGCGTGAAGTGAGCTGCGCGCGAAGCCTCAGCGAATGTCGACGTGCGCTTTTCTGCGCAGCTCTTTGACCCAGGACGACATCGCCTTGTCGACCTGCTGGTCGTAGAGCTGCCGGCGCAGCTGCTCTTTTACTTCTTCGAACGGACGCAGGTTGCCGGCCTTCCAGCCGACGAGCTGCAACAACACGAAGCCTTGCTGGGTGCGAATGGGACCGCGCAGGTCGCCGGCGTCCATCGCGATCACGACCTCGTGCAACTCGTCGACGAGGCTGCCGGCCTGAACCCAACCGAGATCGCCGCCCTCGGACTTGCTCTCGCCTTCGGAGTACGACTTCGCGAGGTCGCCGAAGTCGTGGCCGCTACCGTTGGCCTCGGACAAGATCTTGGTGGCCAGCTTGCGCTTCTTGTCGATCTCGTCGGCGGAGGCACCCTTGGGCACGACGAACACGATCTCGCGCAGGTGCGCGAGCCGTTCGCCAGCGTTCTGTCGGTCGCTCTGGTTGTACGCGGTGCGAACTTCTTCGTCGCTGACGGTGACGCGACTGCGCACCGCCGTGTTCACGACCTTCAGCTCCAGCACCTGCTTCCTCAGGTTCTTGCGATACACCTCCATCGAGAGGCCCTGGCCTTTCAGCGCCTCGGTGAAGGCCGCGTCGTCGAGCTTGTTCTGGCGCTTCACTTCCTCGACTGCGCGCTCGACTTCGTCGTCGCTCACCTTCAGGTTGAGCGCGGTCGCCTGCTGCGCGATGAGGCGACTCTCGATCAAGCGATCGACCTGCTTCTTCTTCATCGTGTCGAACGTGCGCGCACCCTCCACCGTGTCGAGATCGACCGGCGCGTGCATCTGCGCCGCCGTCCATTGGTCGAGCTCGGAGTCGAGGATGATCTCCTCGTTCACCACCGCGACCACGCGATCGATCACCTTCGCGTACGCCAGCGGCGACGCGAACGTGGTGACCGAGAAGAAGAACGTGAGCAGTCGGCGGCGCAGCATGGTTGGTTCCCGTTACTCGGGCTTGGCGGGAGCGACCGGCGATCCCGGGGGTGGGATCGTGACCGCGCTCGCGCCGTTCGGGTTGCCCGGCTGCAGCGGATTCGCAGACGGCACCCCTGGCGCGCCCGGGTGGAACTGGCCCTGCCCCGGCGGCGGCACGCCCGGCCCTGGGAAGCCCGCGCCGGTGCCTTCGATCTGCACCTTCGCCAGCTTCGCCTCGTCGATCTTGATCTTCGAGCCGTCGCGCAGCTTCTTCACGAACGCTTCCATCGAGTCCTTCCGCTTCTCGCCGTACAGGCGATTGCGGATCTGCTGCTTCACCTCGTCGAATGTGCGCGTGAGCGCCTTGCGACGCCCGGTCAGCTTCAAGATGGCGAGCCCGGCCGACGTCTTCACCGGCGCCGACACATCGCCGATGTTCGTCAGCTTGAACGCCGCCTCCACGAGGTCGCCCGGCACGTCCTTCGTCGTGCGGCTGAAGTAGCGCAGGTCACCGCCGCGGTCCTTCGTCGCCTGATCCTGCGAGTACTCCGACACCAGCGTACGGAACCCTTGGTTGTCGACGCCCTTGATGCGTGCATCCGCCATGACCTTCTTCGCTGCGGCCTGATCCTTCACCAAGATCGAGCTCACCCGCACTTCCTCCGGCTGGTTGAACTCCTCCGGGTGCGCCTCGTAGAACGTCTTGCACTCACCGTCGGAGATATCCTCGACCTTCATCTTGTCGAACTCCGCCGCGAGCAGCTTCTGCACCATCACCTGCTTCATGGTGCGAATCACCTCCGGATCCTTCGACAACCCACGCTTCTCCGCTTCCCTCGCCAACACCTCGAAGCGAACCAGATTGTCGAGGAACTCCTTCTTCCGCTCCAGCGACGTGTAGCGCGCCCTCACGTACGGTGACTGCTTGTTGATCCGATCCTGGAACTCTCCGAGCGTGATCGTCACATCGTCGATCTTCGCCAGCGTCTCTTCCGAGTCGCCGTTCTTGTTGTTCGACGCGTGCGAGGTGCTGTCCTTACACGCCGCATGCAGCAGCGCTCCCAGGCACAACACCGAGAACGTGAACAACACGAAGCCAAACCGCTGAGGCAAAGACTTGAGCATGCGCCTTTCCTACCACACCGACGCCCGGTTGGCCCACCTGGGGCCCGCCGCATAAACGCTCACTGCATGCCCACCGGTCGGACGCTCGCAGCCGTCCCTCGCACGGGACGCTAAGTGGCGCTTCGCGCCGACCCGCTCGGCGTCGCCTTGGCATCGACGCTTCTCCGCTCGCAGACTCGCTCCGAAGCATCGAGCAGGCTCCGACGCCCCTCGCGAGGGAGGCTACTCTCGTCCGCCCTCTCGGCCGTGCGTTCGCTGGATCGATCCCGACCGTACCGTCGTTCGAGCCGAACAAACGACTCCCCTACCGCTGGCCCTATCCCGACGCTATGCCTGCCGCCCCGTCCCAGAGCGACTGCGGTATCCGCCGCTGTGTGGCTTCCTGGGCTCATCCGCTCCCAATCTCGCTCATTTGAGTTGGGGGCGATCCGCGAACGTATTCCACTATTACTCTGGCATCCCCTTCTATCGATCGAGGTGGCACACCTCACCGTCGCTGCGCGTCGCGTTTAGCGAACTTGCGGCGACGATGATTTCGTACCTGTCTTTCCGTGGGTCAGCGAGGCCTTCGCCGTCTGCCGCGACCTCTTCCAACTATTGAGCCAACACTTCGGCGCCGGGCGGCATATTGGGTAGGTGACTTGTACCGAAACCACTTCCACCGCGACTCTCGAAGCTCTGCTCGAGCACGCAGGCTGGGCGGGCCGTCTGGCTTTCAGTTTGACCCACGATGACGCCCTCGCCGACGACCTCGTACAAGAGGCCTGGGTCGTGGCGCTACGCGACCGCCCGGACGCGAATCGGCCTGCACGACCTTGGCTCGCCGAGGTCATCCGCAACTTGTTTCGTGGCCGGCTACGTGCACGGTCTCGCAGCAACGCGGCGGGAGCTGAGCGCGCTCGTTGGGGGTCCGAGCGAGGCAGTCACACCCGAGAGCGGCGACGCGATCGTGCAGCGAATGCAGCTGCAGCGCACGCTCGGAGACCTCGTTCTGTCGCTCGCCGAGCCCTTACGTTCCACCGTCTTGCTGCGCTTCTACGAAGATCTCGATTCGACCCAGATCGCGGCTCGTCTCGGCGTTCCGGCGAGCACCGTGCGCTGGCGATTGCAGCAGGGCCTCTCCGGGTTACGGGACCAGCTCGATGCTGCGCACGGCGGTGATCGCTCCGCATGGCACCTCGCTCTCTTGCCGATCAATCTCTCGCCCTTCCCTCTTCCCCCGAAAGGACTCTCCATCATGATGAAGCTCTTCTGGCTCACAGCGGTCACCGGCACCGCCGCGGTGACCGCGTCGCTCTGGCCTCGTACGCCGACGCTTTCCATCGCTCTGCCGCCATCGCTGAGAAAGCCGGTGGCCGCGGCCTCGGCAAAACCCACGCTGGATCGAGCGGCGCGCTCCGAGTTCCTCGGGCGCATCGACAGCAGCCGTGCAGCCCGAAGCAGCCAGCCTGCAGTGGAGCCGGCTCGAGCGCTCGACCCGTCCTACGTGCGTGAGCAAATGAGCTCGGTCTTGCCGATGATCGAGGAATGCTTCGAGCAGGGGCTCGAGAAAGACGCGAAGCTCGCGGGCAAGCTCATCGTAAGATTCACTATCAGTGGCGAGCAGGAGATCGGCGGCCTCGTGAGCCGCAGCGAGATCGTGGACGAAGGCAGCACCTTCAACGACAAGGACGTTCGCGAGTGCATCGCGGAGACCTTGTATGCGATGCGCTTCCCAGCTCCCGCCAACGGCGGCGAGAGCGTGGTGACCTACCCGTTCACACTGGAGGCCGCGGACTAGGCCCTCGTAGAATCAGCCGACTGCGAGGAGCGGAGCAGCAGCGGCGCGATGGAGCGGGAGCCTGATCAAGAACGTCGTGCCAACGCCCATGTCGCATTCGAACGTCAGCCTGCCGCCATGCTTGTCGATGACGCTGCGGGCGATGGCGAGGCCCTGGCCGGTGCCCTTGCCGACGCCTTTGGTGGTGAAGAAGGGGTCGAAGATGCGCTCTCGAATCTCTACGGGGATGCCGCCGCCAGAGTCGGTGATGCTGATGACCACGTCCTCGTCTTCGATGACGGTGCGCACACGAAGGCTGCCGCGCTTGCCGGTGCGCTTCACGACGTCGTCGATGGCGTGAGAGGCGTTGACCACGATGTTGAGGACGACTTGATTGAGCTCACCGAGGTAGCACATGACCGGCGGGAGCGCGGCGAAGTCGGTCTCGAGCTCGGCGATGAGCTTGTACTCGTGCTTGGCGATGTTGAGCGTGCTCTGCACAGCCTTGTTGAGGTCGACCTCGCTCATCTTGCCGGTGTCCGGATGAGCAAACTCCTTGAGCGAACGCACGATGGTCGCGATGCGGCCGAGGCCATCGAGCGCGCGTTCGATGGCGGGCGGTGCATTCTCGACGACGTAGTCGAGATCGACGCGCTGCTCGGTGGCCACCACGGCCTTGAGACCGGCGACGCCGAGGGGAGTGTGCTCCGCAACGCGCACGGCGGTCTTGTATTGCTCGAGCAGCGGGAGGAGATCGTTCATCGCATCGCGCACGAAGTGGAGGCTGTCGCTCACGAACTGGACGGGGGTGTTGATCTCGTGCGCCACGCCCGCGGCGAGTCGGCCTACGGCTTCCAGGCGCTGAGCCTGGCGGAGCTCGTCCTGGATGCGCTCGTTGGCTTCGATCTCCTGGCTGAGACCCACGTGGGCGTCGTGCAATGCGAGGTGGGCTGATTCGAGCTCGGCGCGTTGTCCCTCGGCGCGCGCCAAGATCTCGCGCACTCCGCCGAGGTGCGCACGGGAGATCTCGATGCAGAACCAAACGAGGGCCGTGAAGCTGAGCGCGTGCAACACCGAGACGCCATCGAGCACGGCGGCCACGTCTTGCACAGCGCAGGTGAGCGCGACCGTCCACATCGCGAGCTTCGTGCGGCCGGGGTCGACGGAGGCGCTCTCGTCGCCGACGGCGTGGCCGGCGACGTCGAGCACCAGCGCCAGGTGCGTGAGGAACAACCACGAAGCGATGGACCAGCCAGAAAAATAGGCAGATAGCACGAGCGTGCAGCCGTTCACGAAGCCGTGCACGGACGGTTGGACCCTGCGGATGCGAGCGTACGAATTGAAGAGGTAGCAAACGCCCAAGGCCGTGAGAGTGAGACCGAACGCTCGCCACTTGCCCCAAACGGCGGCGAGTTCACCGAGGCCGAGCGCCGACCCCGCGATCCACGCGGCCCGGGACAGCCGCACGCGCATGAAGAAGAAGCGCGGTTGGTGGGCGGCGGCGATCATCTCGTGCTCATGCGTTGCAGGAGGCGCTTCGACCGCATGCCGCCAAACTTGAGCGCGCCGAATGGCGGCTGTAGGCGTTTGCGCACCTCCTGCGAGGATCAGCGTGACGCGAGGAGCCGGCGCAGATCGTCGACACCGACGGCACGCGACTGGCCCGCGGCGAGCTCTCCGAGCGCAAGCGCGCCGATCGCTGCGCGCACCAAGCGCAACGTGGGGTGGCCCACGACCGCGGTCATGCGGCGCACCTGTCGGTTCTTGCCCTCGCTGATCACGAGCTCGATCCACTGATCAGGCACCGACTTGCGGTAGCGGATGGGCGGGACGCGATCGGTCAGCGCCGGTGCCTCGATCCTGCGCGCCCGCGCCGGCTTGGTGCGCACCCCGTCGAGGAGCACGCCCGTGCGGAGCTGATCGAGCGCCTCGTCGCTGGGTACGCGCTCCACCTGCGCCCAGTAGGTCTTCTCGTGATCGTGACGCGGCGATAACAAGCGATCCACCAGCGACTTGTCCGACGAGAGGACCAGCAAGCCCTCGCTGTCGGCGTCGAGCCTGCCGATGGGCCACACCTCTCTCGGCAAGCCGAGGTCGGCCAGCGTGCGCCACTTGCTGCCGTCGGAGGTGAAGCGCGACAGCATGCCGTACGGCTTGTGCAGCGCGAGCGTGACGGCGCTCCTCACCACGACAGGATCGCCACCAGCTCGCTGCGATGGCTCGGCAGCTGTGTGTAGCGAACCTCCTTCGCGCCGAGCTTGGCGATGCGCTCGCGCAGCGCCGGCAACGCCTCGAACACGCCTTCGTCGTTCAGCTTGAGCGTGATGAACGCGCCCCGCAGGCCACCGTGCGCGAGGGCGACGAAGCGCTCCACGTACCTGAGCGCCACCATCGGCGCCAAGTTCATGTCGCTGGCGAGCCACTCGTAGGTACGCGGCAGGTCCTTGCGCTCCACCGCGGCGGCCGACACGGCATGGTGCACGTAGCGGTTGCCGCGCGTCCCGCGATACCTCAGCACGGTCTCGGCCATCGCACCGGGATCCACGCCGTGCACGTTGAGGCCACGCTCGAGCAGCGCGAAGCTCGCGCCGCCGGGCGCAGAACCGAGCTCCACCGCATGCTCGCCCGCGCGTGGTTGTAGGCCCGACCACCGCAGCGCTTCCTCGATCTTCGCCCACGCACGTGACGGTGCGTTCTCCGGGATGCGCGCGTGCTGCACGCCCCCTGGGAAGGCGCCGCGCGCCGTGTCGTGCGTGTGCCAGCCAATGAGCCAACCATCGTCGGCTTGCTCGGCGGGCGCGCAGACCACGTCGAGAACCATGTCGCCGAGCTTTGCCATCGTGTCGTCGTGGAAACGCTCCGGCATCGCGGCGCGCAGAGCGCGTTCGATCTCTCTCGCACGCGTCCCGGCCACGTTTGCGTCCCGCTCATCCGCGGGCTCGTCCGGATCACGCTCGAACACGTGCAGCCGCAAGCGCCCAGTCCCCAACTCGGCGACACGCGCGTCTGCGCCTGCCGCGTCGCTGGCGCGCCCCAGCGATCTGCCCTGCGCACGCGCGAACGAGCTCGGCGCCGGCTCGTCGATCCGCGCGGCGTCGACCTTGAACGTCGTCAGCCCCGGACGCGAGAACGCAAAACGCAGATCGGGGCGGCGCTCCGCAAGCTCACGCTTGAGCCAGGTCGCCGCGCCCGGCTGGTGCAGGAACCACAGGAACTGCGCAAGCTCAGCCAAGGGCTACGCCGCCGGCACGGAGTCGAGGAGCTGCGACAGGAGCTGCCGCGCCACCTCGAGCCGGCGCTCGCGCTCGTTGCCGGTGAACGCGCGCTGGAGGCGCATGTCGGGCGTGAGTCGCCACAAAGAATTTTTCTGGGCGACCAGCTTCATCACGATCTGCGGCGTCAGCGGCGTGTCGTCGGCAAGTGCCAACGAGATCCGCACCTCTCCGAGCTCCAGCGCGGTGGCGCGCAGGCGCCGCGCCAGTGCCTTGATCTGCATGAGTTGCGCGAGCAGCTGCACTTCCTCCGGCGGCTCACCGTAGCGATCGGTGATCTCGCCGACGGTAGCCGCGATCTCGCCATCGTCGCCGGCTTGCGAGAAGCGGCGATAGAAGTCGAGGCGCTGGCCGACGTCGGGGCAGTACTGCTCGGGAATGAAAGCGGGCACGTCGCTCGTGATCTCGGGATCGAGCGCCACATCGATGGGCTCCCCGCGCAGCTCGGCGACGGCCTCGGCGAGGATCTGCGTGTACGTGTCGAAGCCGACGGCGGCGATCATGCCCGACTGCTTCGCGCCCAGCAGATCGCCGGCGCCGCGGAGCTCGAGATCGTGCGAGGCGATCTGATAACCGGCGCCGAGCTCGGTGAACTTCTGCAGCACGTGCAGGCGCTGCTTTGCGTCGCTGGAGAGAGAATCCTCGGGCGGGATCAGCAAATAACAGTGCGCACGCTCCTTCGAGCGGCCGATGCGTCCCCGCAGCTGATAGAGCTGCGCGAGGCCGAAGCGATCGGCGCGGTTCACGAACATCGTGTTCGCGCGTGGGATGTCGAGGCCCGACTCGATGATGGTGGTGCACAACAACATATCCGCCTTGCCGTCGACGAATTGCACCATCACCCTCTCCAGCTCTTCCGGCGGCATCTGCCCGTGCCCCACCACGATGCGGAGCTCCGGCATCAGCTCGCGCAGCTTTGCCGACCACTCGTAGATGTCCTCCACGCGGTTGTGCACGAAGAACACCTGCCCACCGCGCGCCAGCTCGCGCTTCACTCCTTCGATCACCAACGCATCGTTGTACTTGCCCACGAGCGTGCGCACCGCGAGGCGATCGATCGGCGGGGTGGTGATGATGGAGATCTCGCGCAGGCCGACGAGCGCCATGTGCAGCGTGCGCGGGATCGGCGTGGCCGTGAGCGTGAGCACGTCCACCTGCGTGCGCAGCTTCTTCAGCCGCTCCTTGTGCGTCACACCGAAACGCTGTTCCTCGTCGATGACCACCAGTCCCAGATCCTTCCAGCGCACGTCGGCGGAGAGCAAACGATGCGTGCCCACCACGATGTCGATCTTGCCCTCCGCGAGCGCCTTCACGACCTCTTGCTGCTCCTTCGTCGTCTTGTAGCGCGACAACGACTCGACGCGGATCGGCATGTCGCGCAAGCGCGCCTTGAAGGTATTGGCGTGTTGCTCCACGAGCACCGTCGTCGGTGCCAGTACGGCAACCTGCTTGCCACCGAGCACCACCTGCGCAGCAGCGCGGATCGCGACCTCGGTCTTGCCGTAGCCCACGTCGCCGCAGACGAGGCGATCCATGGGGCGAGGCTGCTCCAGATCGTTTGCGACGTCGTCGATCGCCTTTTGTTGATCCGGCGTTTCCTCGAACGGGAACGTGGCCTCGAACTCCGCGAAGAGCGCCTGCTCGTTCGCGGGCAGCTTGAAGGCGTGACCCTGCAGCGCCTGCCGCTGCGCGTACAGCTGGATGAGCTCCTCCGCCATCTGGCGAATTTCACGCGACACCTTGCCGCGCGTCTTCTCCCAGGTGACACCACCCATCCGGTCGACTTTGGGCGTGACGCCATCGGCACCCGCATAGGCCTGCACCTCGGACAGACGCCACACCGGCAGGTACAGCGCGCCACCCTCGTACTCGAGGTGCAAGAAATCGACGGCGACTGCAGCTTCGCCTGCCTTCGTTGCTTTGAGCGGCAGCTTGGTGAGGCCGCGGTACACCCCGACGCCGTGGGTCTTGTGCACCACGAAGTTTCCCGGCTCGAGGTTCTTGAGCGCCGCTTGCTGCCCCGATGCGCTGGTCTTCTTCGGCGCGCGGCGCTCCACCTTGTCGCCGAAGATCTCGGCCTCCGACACCAGTGCGGTCTTGTCGAGAGGCAGGTGGAAGCCACGATGCAGCGTACCGACGGCGATGCGCACCGACGGCTCGCCTCCCGCGATCAACGTCTCCCAGCGCGGAGCCGGCCCGATCTCCGCGCGCACCCCGTAGCCCGCGAGGAGCGAGCGCAAGCGATCGGCGCCGTGGAGGTTCGGCGCGATGAGCCACACGCGCGTGCCCACATCGGACAGCGTTTCGAGCCGGTCGACCAGCGGGCGCAACAGCTCCTCGTGCTTCTCGGCGCGTGACCGACTGAGCTCGAGCTTCAGCCCCTCGAGCTGAGCGGTATCGAAGCGGACTGACGGCGGCGAGCCCTCCGACTCCACCGTCTCGAGCTGCTGCGACTCGATGCGCGCGCGACCGGGTGCCGAGAACGCGGCGCGCACCTCGGCCTTCGACAGATAGAAGTCCGAGGGTGGCAGCGCAAGCTTGTGCTCGGCAACGCGTGCTTCGTAATCGTGTTGATCGGTGGCGAGCTGCTCGCCGATGCGGGCGAGGCAGTCGTCGAGCTCTTCGATGTAGAGCGTCGCGCCCGGCGGGATGTACTCGAACACCGATCGCAGCTCCGCATGGAACGCGGGCGCCAGGCTTTCTTTGCCGAAGAAGTCTTCGCCGCGATCGATCTGCTCGAGGATCGCGCGCGTCTTCGACGACGGATATTCTGCCTTGTCGGCCGCGTCGCGCAGGCGCTCGCGAATTTGGTTGCCGTCGGTGAGAATGACCTCGCGCACCGGATGAAGGTAGAGCTCGTCGATCTCGCGCAGCGTGCGCTGGCTCGCCGGGTCGAAGAGCCGCAAGCGCTCCACTTCGTCGCCAAAGAGCTCGATGCGCACAGGGAATCGATAGATGGGGGGGAACACGTCGAGCACACCCCCGCGCACGGCGAAGGTGCCTGGGTCCTCCACCACCGGCATGCGCGCATAGCCGCTCTTCGCGAGCAGCTCGATGGTGGCATCGCGATCGATCTTCTCTTTGACGGCGACGAGATCGACGCGCTGCGCGAAGGCGTCGCGACCGATGACCTTGCGGCGGATCGCATCGGCCGACGCGATGAGCACCTCTCCTCGGCTGCCCTGCGACAAGCGAAACAGCGTGGCCATGCGCTGGAGCACGATGCGGCGATCGGGCGTGACGTCGGCGAAGGGGCTCGCGTCGTCGGCCGGCAGGCGGAGAACGCGCGGCGCCGCCAGCGGATCGCCTTCGTGCGCGGTGGGCAAGAACATCTCGAGGTCGCGCTCGAGCCGTTGCGCACGATCCTCGTCGGGCACGATCACCACGATGGGACGGCGTTCACCGTCGGGCCCACGCTCGGCGAGGTACGACAACATCACGGCAGCGAACGAGCCACCCGCATCGAACACGCGCGCGCGCTCACCCGCTACGCAGAGGCGCGCGATCTCGGCGAGCCCGTTGCGGGCGCTTTGACGGTCTTCCATGGCGAGGCAGCGAAGGGGCTACACCGAAGATCGAGCGGCGACAAGCCCGCACACGCGCGCAAGACTGATCGGGCTACCCCCAGCCGCCAGCGGCTGCCATGATGCGCATGCCTCCACCGAACAAGCTGCGGCGCGAGCCAAGGAGCGCGCCGAAAGGGAGCACTTCCAGGTGCTGAGGCGGGTTTACCGGCCATGACGATGTCAGACAAACGCATCTCCGCACGAAAGCCGGCCGGGGCAGAACGGAGTTCGGTGTTTCTGTAGTCCTCCCACCCACGCCCGGCACCGGGCAGCCGGACGAGTAACCATGTCGGTCGCTGTCGTCATCACTTATCGCAACGAGGGAGCCAGCGGTCGGGACTATCTGCCGGTGGCGACCGAAGATCTCTTTTCGGCGTATTGGTTGCCCGCCGCCGCGCGGCTCGGCCTCGTGTGGATGCCACTCTTCCACAGCGGCACGACCGTTGCGATCGAAGACTTTCCTGAAGTACGTGCCGAGTTCGAGCAGATGCGCGATCTCTTCGCCGTGGCGCCCGATGACACTAAGATGATCGAGCACCTTCGCGAGCGCAGCCGGTGGCTCAGCGACGAGCTGGCGCGCGTCGATCTCGCGAATATCCAGGACCTGTTCATCGGGTAGAACCATGGCGCACGCACTCGCTGTAGTTCGCGAACCTGCTCATGTTGCGCTGCGGCCTCGGACTCGGGCTGTGGATCGGGCTCGTCCGAAGTGCTGATCACTCAATTGCGGGGAGCTGTACGTAAGGGCTGCTAGGCTCCGTCCAATGTCTCGGTCCGTGGTTCTCGTCTGCCTCTTCTGCGTCCTTCTGCCGGGGTCCGCACCGGCTCAGCCGGCGAGCGGCCCGCCACGGAGCGCCTTGCTCGCGGCCACCGACGACATCCTGCGCCAGGTGCAAGCGGTCCGCGGCCTGCGCGCCAAGGCGCCCGTCGCGCGCGGCGTGTTGAGCCGCCCGCAGATCAGCGAGAAGCTGCGCGGACACCTCGACGAGGAGTACACGCCCGCGGAGGTGGATGCGGAGACGCGCGTGTTGCAACGCCTGGGTCTCCTGCCGGCAGGCCTCGACTACGGCAAGCTGCTGGTCGATCTCCTCGTCGAGCAAGTGGCGGGCTTCTACGACCCGAAGGCGAAGAAGCTCTTCATCGCCGATTGGCTGCCGCTCGATCTGCAGCGGCCCGCGATCGCGCACGAGCTCGAGCACGCACTCCAGGACCAGAACTTCAATCTCCTGACGTTGATGAAGCCGCTGAAAGAAGACGGCGATCGCCAGCTCGCGCACGCCGCCCTCGTCGAGGGTGATGGCACCGCCCTCATGCTGGAGCTCCAGGCGCAGTCGGCCGGGTTGCCCGCCGATCAACTACCCGATCTCATCGCCACGATGGGCGAGGCGATGGTGAAAGCCGGCCAAGGTGGCGTAGGTGGCCAGACCCCGCAGTTCGACAAGGCGCCGGCGTTCGTGCGCGAGACGATGCTGTTCCCCTACTTCGCCGGCCTGCGCTTCGTGATGGCCGTGCGCCGTGGCAACTCGTGGAAGCGCGTCGACGAGATGTTTCGTTCGCCCCCGGAATCCACCGAGCAGGTGCTGCACCCCGATCGCTACCTCGCGCACGATCGACCCGTGCTCATCGAGGCTGCGCCGCTCACGAGCCTTCAGCCGCGCGAGCGCGTGCGCCAGGACGTGATGGGCGAGATGGGCCTGCGCCTCTTGTTCCGCTCGCGCTTGCCCGAGGCGCAGGCCGATGCGGCAGCGCAAGGGTGGGGTGGCGATCGCCTCGTCGCCTACGTCGGCGAAGGTGCCAATGCGCAGCCGGTGGTGGTGCACATGTCCGTCTGGGACACCGAGGCCGACGCCACGGAGGCAGCGTCTGCCTTCCGCGACTTCTTGCGCAACCGCGCGGGTCAGCCAGCGACGGCCGGCGCCACGTTGCCGGCACGCTTCGTCGATCCCAACGGCGACGTGTGGCGCGTCGAGCGCCGCGAGCGCGCGGTGCTGTGCCTCATGGGCGCGCCCGCCAACGACGCGCCGATCTCGGCCGAGGCGTGGACGGCGATGAAACCCGCCAACGCGAAGTAGCGTTTCCGCGAACGCGTTCAGGCCGAAAATGTAACTGGTCACGCGCCGTTTCTGGCACCCATCTACCCGGTTCGCGCCGTGAGCTTCGCGATCAAGACGTTCTGGAAATCATCCCTGCATATCGAACGGTACATGTTCAATATGCAATATTGGAAGCGGCGGGTCGTCACCGTAACGCAGCCGCGACTTCGTCGAAGCGGGTAAAGCGGGTGGCCTCGGCGGCCAGCTTTCTGCAATGCTGGTCGAGGATGCCACCCTCGACTGCGAACAAGCGATCCGCCCTGCCGATCGCGCAACGATCCGAAGAGCCATCGCCCACGAACACCACGCGCCTCGCGACGGTGTGCGCCAGGTCGCACACCTTGCCTTTGCACACGGCGCAGCGTTCGCACGCGAGGTCGGTGTGCGGAAAATCCACCGCAATGCGTCCGCCTTCGAACGTGGTGGCGTTGTAGTAGCGCCTGCTCAGGCGCTGCACATCGCTGCCGAGCAACGCCTCGACGTAGAAGTCGAAACCACCGGACGCGAGCCACGTCTCTCCGCCCTGGCGCTCGACCTCGCAGAGCAGCGCATCGAGGCCTGGTCGCCGATGACCCACACTCTGCGCGTAGGCGACGGCCTCCTCGCGGTGCGCCTTCGCCAACGCCCACATCCGTCGCTGCGCCTCGGGGAGCGAGATCTCGTTGCGCACCCACGCGGCGTCGATGTCCTTCCAGCTCGGGTCCGCGAAGTGGTCACACACCTCGTCGCCGATGTCTTTTTCGGTGATGGTGCCGTCGAAGTCCAGCACCAAGATGAGGGCTAGCTTGGGGTTGATCGTCACTACATCCGCCGTGTGCGTAGCGGCGAGATCTTGGCAATTGCGTCGAAATCGCGGTCGTGATGCATGACCGTAAGGTCGTGCTGAATCGCGCAGGCAGCGATCAAGCAATCGACAGATGAACGAATCGTGATTCCAGCTCGCCGCGACAATCGGTACAGGGCAGCCGCCTCGAGGTAACGGGCCTGCGGCATCGGAGAATCGACGATCGGTAAGGCCAGCAACGATTCGCGCGCGACGCGCAACGCGGCGGGTTCGGCGAAGCCTTGCAAGAGCTCTTGCAAGATCGGAAGCGCGATCACGACATCGTCGATGTCTACCAGGTCTTCCAAGCGTTGCTTCGCCCCTCGGCGCAAGACATGGATCCAGACGGACGTATCAACGAGAACCACGGCGCGCTCGCGGGAGGCTACGATGCGGGGCTGGATCGCCACGCATCTCGGACAAATCACCCTCCCAGGTCCCGGCACCCTGGAGATCGAGCACGCGCCGGGCCTTGATCCGACGGACAAGCTCCTCGAGCGCGCGGTTCACCGTGCTCGAGTACGTGGTCTCACCGGATAGGCGCTGTGCCTCGATGAGCACGTCTTCTTTAAGCACAAGATTTGTACGTTTCATGTGTTTAAGGTGTCAGGCGCCCTCCGCAGAAGCAAGCGGGAGGCACTTGGGCGCCCGCCGGAAGGCCTTGCAAGCATCGGTGCACAAAGCATATTTTGCTGCACCACCTCGAGGTCCGGATGGCGCAACAGGGTTCTTTTCGCCTCACGCCTGGAAAGAAAATTCTCTACATGACGAAAGACTTCGCGCTGATCCGTCAGCAGCTCGAAGGCAAGGTCACGTTGCGCATGCGTGATCTATCGGTGGCGGATCTCCTCGACGACATCAACACCGACGCGATGACGCCGGCGTGGACGTGCTTCGACTGGCGTCCGTCGGACATCGCGGAGAACGCCTATGCCGGCCTCATGTACGGCGGCGAGAAGCTGTTCCGCCAGGGGGAGCTGAAGCACGGCGGCTTCGAGGTCATCGTGTCGGGCTATCGCAAGGGCGTGGGCTCGTCGCGTGAGACCGCGGTGCAGGCGGAGAAATGGTCGGGGATCAAGCTCGCGGTCGCTGCGTCCTTCGCACCCATCCACGCGCGCAACAACATCAACCAGGGCGTGCTCATGGCCGGACACGCGGTGCTGCCGCGGCTCGAGTCGGGCGACGCTGTCTCTCTCGAGGATCTGGCGGCCGACACTGATCCACTCACGCGAAAGATTATCGTCGCGGGTGGGCTGTTCCCGTTCACCAAGGCGCTGAGCCGTGGCGACGTGAGCCTGCAACGGCCGGCCACGCTGCGCCGCCCCATGACGATGGCGGAGAAGATCCTCGCCAGCCGTCTCGTCGACCAGCTCCCGAACGAAGCGGTGTACCTGAAACCCGGCGACGACGTCTGCGTTCGCGTCGACGGTGGGTACTCGCACGAGTTCACCACGGCGCAGGTCCATGCCTTCCTCGAGGAAGAATTCGGCGACGGCTACACGCTGCCGAACCCCTCGCGCTTCGCCGTGTTCGAGGACCACCTCATCTACGCCGACGGTGTTGCCAAGATGGCGCCGTTCTCGCCGAAGATCGAGGTCCTGCGGCAGATGCAGCGCGCCTTCCAGAAGAAGACGGGCGTGCAGGACTACGCCGCGAAGGACGGCGTGTCACCCGGCATCTGTCACACGGTCGCCCGCGAGAAACTGCTGCGCCCCGGCGACTTCATCCAGGCCACGGACAGCCACACGTGCATGGGCGGCGCCGTCGGTGCGCTCGCCTACGGGGTGGGTGCCACCGAGTACGCGGCGCTCATTCACGCGGGCTTCACGTTCGTGGTCGTGCCGGAGTCCATCCGCTTCGAGCTTCGCGGGGCTCTCAGACCCGGCGTCACGGCGAAGGACGTGATGCTGCACATCCTCGCCACGCACGCGCGCGCGCAAGAAACCCTCGACCGAGTGATGGAGTTCGGCGGTCCGGGTCTGGCAACCCTCGCGCCCGACGAGCGCGCCACGTTGTGCAACATGGCCACCGAATGCGCGGCCAAGTCCGGCATCTGCGAAGTCGACCACCAGACCATCGACTGGATCGTCGAGCGCAGGCCAGGCGTCGACGCGGGAGCATTGAAGGGCGCGGCCATGGGCCCAGATGCAGGTGCCGAGTACGCGGGCGGCATCCACCTCATCGACCTCGCGTCGATCCGCCCGATGGTGGCCACCCCCGGCGACGCGGCGAAGGGGATTCCGTCCGATCCCACCAACGGCGCGTTCATCGACGAGCTCGGCAGCATTCCCGTGCAGATTGCCTACGGCGGCTCCTGCACCGCAGGCAAAGAAGTCGACATGGACCTCTATGCCGAGGTCTGCGCCGATGCCGTCGCCAGCGGCCGCAAGGTGAAGGACGGGGTCTCGTTCTTCATCCAGTTCGGCTCGCAAGCGGTCGAGGCGTACGCCAAGGGCCGTGGCTATCTTCAGCTGTTCGAGAAGGCCGGCGTGCAGGTGATCCCCCCCGGCTGCGGTGCATGCATCGGCTGTGGCCCCGGCGTATCGGCGGCGCGCGATCAGGTATCCATCTCGGCCATCAACCGCAACTACGAGGGCAGGTCCGGCCCCGGCCAGCTCTATCTCGCGTCCCCGTCATCGGTGGCTGCATCCGCGTTCGAAGGTCACATCGTCGCTTACCAAAAAGGCATGTTTCGTCGCACGTCGTAACCGTTCGGCGTAAAGGAAACCAACCATGGCCCACAAGCTCTCTCGCGAAATCTGGATCGTTTCCGCCAAGCGCACCGCCTTCGGCGGCTTCACTGGCTCGTTGAAGGATCTCACCGCCACCGACCTCGCCGTCGAGGCCAGCAAGGCCGCGCTGATGGCCGGTAACGTCTCCCCCGAGAAGGTGGACACGGTGATCTTCGGCAACGTTCAGCAGACCTCGAAGGACGCGATCTACCTCGCGCGCCATGTGGGCCTGCGCTCCGGCATTCCGGTGCCAGTCCCCGCGTTGACGGTGAACCGTCTGTGCGGCTCCGGCTTCGAGGCGATCATCCAGGGCGCACAGCAGATCCTCACGGATGAAGCCGAGGTCGCGCTCGTCGGTGGGACGGAGTCCATGTCGCAGGCGCCGCACGTCATCTACGGCGCCCGCAGCGGTCTGCCGTTCGGGAAGCCGGGCGGCCTCTCGGATTCGCTGTGGGACTCGCTCACGGATTCGTTCACGGGGCTGCCGATGGCGATGACCGCCGAGAACCTCGCCGTCGAGTACAAGATCTCGCGTGAGGCGTGCGACGAGTACGCGCTGCGCTCGCAGAAGACGTGGGCCGCGGCGAACGAAGGCGGTCGGTTCAAGAACGAGATCATCGCCCTGGAATTGAAATCGAAGAAAGGCCCGATCCAATTCATGGTCGACGAGCATGCGCGCCCGACCACCACGCCGGAGACGTTGGCCAAGCTGCCGCCTGTCTTCAAGAAGGACGGCGTGGTCACGGCCGGCAACGCGTCGGGCATCTGCGACGGTGCTGCGGCTCTCGTCATCTGTTCGAAAGAGGCGGGTGAGAAGAACGGCTGGAAGCCGCTCGCCAAGCTCACCCAGTGGGGCATCGCCGGTTGCGATCCGAAGATCATGGGCATCGGTCCCGTCCCGGCCATCAACAAGGCGATGGATCGCGCGGGCATGAAGATCGGCAGCATCGACCTGGTCGAGGTGAACGAGGCCTTCGCGGCGCAGTACCTCGCGTGCGAAAAGGCGCTCGGGCTCGATCGCGAGCGCACCAACGTCGACGGCGGCGCGATCGCGCTCGGCCATCCGCTCGGGGCCTCGGGCGCGCGCATCGTGACGCACCTGGTGCATGAGCTCACACGGCGCAACGGCAAGACGGCCGTGGGCTCGGCCTGCATCGGCGGCGGCCAAGGCATCGCCGTCGTCCTCGAGCGCTAGGGTCGTAAAGAAGGATCTACGTGGCACAAGAGAGCAACGGTTCGATCGAAGAGCTCCTCGGCAAGAAGCCCGAGGAGCTCTCGCAGTCCGATATAATGTACGACTGGAACGAGATCGATCGAAAGGGGCGGCTGCTCAAGCGGCCGTTCGAGTTCTTCGACGAGACGTTGCGTGACGGGATCCAATCGCCGTCGGTGCGTGACCCCGGCATCAAAGACAAGCTCGAGATCCTGCACTTGCTCGAGGCCATCGGCATCGAGAGCCTGGACATCGGTCTGCCGGGCGCCGGACCGCGCGCGGTCGAGGATTGCGTGGCAATTGCCACCGAGATCCGCGACAGCAAGCTGAAGATCAGGCCGGCCGCAGCAGGCCGCACACATGTGAACGACATCGCGGCGATCGTGGACGTCAGCCAGCGCGTGGGGGTCTCCCTCGAGGTCATGGCCTTCATCGGCTCCTCGCCGGTACGGCTGTACGCCGAGAACTGGGACATGGCGCGCATGCTCAGGCTCTCGGGCGAGGCGATCTCGCTCGCCGTGAAGAACGGGCTGCCCGTCACGTACGTGACCGAGGACACCACGCGTTCGCGGCCCGAGGTGCTGGAGGCGTTGTTCGACAACGCGATCCAGCACGGCGCCACCCGCTTGTGCATCTGCGACACCGTGGGACACGCCACGCCGGACGGCATCCGCAGCCTCATCTCGTGGACACGCAAGTTCGTGGACGATCGCGGGGCGAAGGTCGCGATCGACTGGCACGGCCACAACGATCGAGGCCTGGGCGTCACCAATGCGATCTACGCGCTCGAGTTCGGCGCCGACCGCGTGCACGGCACGATGCTCGGTGTGGGCGAGCGCGTGGGCAACGCCGCGCTCGATCAGATCCTCATGAACCTGAAGCTCCTCGGCGAGCTGGAGGACCGCGACCTCACGCAGCTCATCGAGCTGTGCGAGAAGGTTTCGCAGGCATGTAGCGTTCCCATCGCGTACAACTACCCTCTCGTGGGCTCCGACGCGTTCCGTACCGCCACCGGCGTTCACGCAGCGGCGATCATCAAAGCGGAGAAGAGGGGCGACGCTTTTCTCGCGGATCGCATCTACTCAGGTGTTCCGGCGGGTCTGTTCGGACGCGAGCAAGAGATCGAAGTGGGTCACATGAGCGGAGAGTCGAACGTGATCTACTGGCTGCAAAAGCGATCCATCGAGGTGACCCCCAGCCTGGTTCAGGCCATCTTCTCGGCAGCGAAGGCGACGAACCAAGTCCTGAGCGAGCCCGAGATTCAACGGATCATCGCGAACCACCGGCAACAGTAAGCAGCAAGTTCCGAGTCACCCACGGCGACAGAAAGGCAACACCATGGCGTCATCCTCCACCAACTCCGGCTCCAACATGATTCAGTTTAGCGGCGTCAAAGTATTCTCGGCCACGATGGCGCAAGAGCGCGACCAGCTCGGTGACAAGATCACGACCTGGCTCAGCTCGAACCCGGGCGTGAAAGTGGTGGACAAGATCGTGACGCAGTCCAGCGACGAAGCATTCCACTGCCTGGCGATCACGCTGTTCTTCAACGTCGCCCCGAAGTGAAGCGGCGTTGCTCACCCATGCTAGCGAAGACAAATCCCGCGGCAAAGGGCCGCCGGTGGCCGGTATGACCTGTACACCGCGCCGAGCCAGCCCGCGCAGCGACCCACGCGGTTGCAGCAGTTGAAGACGCCAGTAACCCAGTAGCTAGCGACCCAGTAGCTAGCGACCGAGCGGACAACAACCGTCGCTGCAGTTGGGCTACCCTGAATATCTGCGGCGTGAATGCGGACTGCGTCACCGGGTGCTGCGACACCGGGTACTGTCAGTTCGTCGCAGGTCCGCCGTCATGGAAAGCACAGCCGTCGATGCTGCACGTGCGGCAGCTGTTCGCGTGCGTGACGGTCGGCGCGAAGATCTACGCCATCGGGGGTAACGAGACGGGCGGCGCCGCGGGTGGCGCCGTGTCCACCGTCAACAGCTTCGTGCCGGGCGCCGCCGCGTGAACTGCAGCGCCCGCGCTATCGAGCGCACGTGCTTTGCACTCCGGGTTCGCCGTGAACGGCGTGCCCTACTCCCTCGGCGGCGTCACGAATGCGAGCGCGTATCTCCCCGAGCTGGTCGCGCTCGAAGCAGGCACGTGGGTCGCCAAGCACCCGGCGGGCAGCGGGCTCTCGAGCGGGGTCATCATCGCGGGCGGCAACAACAAGTTCTACATCCCGACCGGCAGCGGCTCGGTCTTCGACGGGCATATGGGCCGGCTTCGCGGGGATGCCGAACCCGCGCTACGCGTACGCCGCGGCACGCGGCGCCGACGGCAAGCTCGACGCGATGGGGGGCGTCGCCGCGAGCGATAGCAACCTCACGACGGGGGTGGACCCTTACGACATCGCCGGCGACAGCTGGAGCGCCTCCATATCGCTGCAAGTGGCCCGGGCGTACGCCAACGCGGTGACGGCGCCCGACGGTCAGACGTACGTCATCTCCGGATCGACGGCTGCCAACGAATACACCAACGACGTGATGGTGCGCAGGCCAGTGGAGAACCGGTGGCTCGCGTCCCCGACTCTCATCGGCAAGCGAACGGGGGCCTGAGCGACGGTCGCAGCCGGCGGCCGCATGTTCGACGACCTACACCGTCACGCCGTAACGAGGTCGCTCCGCCAGTGCATCGCGTGCTTCGCGACGCGACCACGCCGCCACCCGACGCGCAGCAACCAGGTACCCGGATCGGGCAACAGTCCGACGGTGGTGTCGGACGAAAGCACGAACACGTCGACGTAGCCTTCGGGGAGCGACGGCACATGGTGCCTACGGTTGTGCTGCAGGTAGTGCATGACCGTTCGCACCTCGGTGGGCGTGCGCAAGGACCGCGCATGATAGCGGTCGGCGATGACGCGCCCCGTGCTGCGCATCATGCGGTTCATCCCCTTGGCGAGACGGATGGCGAGGCCACGCATCCCGCGGGTGAGCGCGTGCCTGCTCGACGCCTCGACGAGGAGATGCACGTGGTTGCCTTGAATCGACACCTGGATCACTCGCAAGCCAAAGCGATCGGCACCGCCGCGCAGCGCCCGCTCGATGACGCGGAGGCTGCGCGCGCTTCGCAGGCTGTAGACGCGATCGGTCATGCGCAGCGTGACGTGAAGAGGCACTTTTGCGTCGAGGACCGGGCGTGCGCGGTGCGGAAGGCTGGCGCGTAAAAGGCGGCGCTTGCGACCGGCTCCTTCTCGTTTGCCGCCATGGGTGCATGGCTCTTTGAACGCAAGCTGTCTCGATTTGTGCGGCATTTTGATTAGGCCAATATAGTTTACGACGCGGGACTGTCAAGGCTGACTCAACGTTATGGCCGCATCGTTGGGGGCGAGTCGGACTCGTTGGGGGCGAGTCGGACTCGTGCTCGGACGGCGGCGAGGACGCTTCGCTATACCTGTGGACAGCCGCGACCCAATCGACCGAAGAGTGCGTCGATCGCGCCTGACCACAGGGCTGCCTCGCCGCCTCGATGGGTCTGTGGCAGTTGTTTGGTTTGTTCTTTCAGAGTCGGAGTCGGAGTCGGAGTCGGAGCTTCGCGGTCAGTCGGCAACGGTCGCAGCCGATGCAGGCTGCCCAACGATGCGACCTCGCGTTTCCAGAAAGAAGAAAATCAAAACTCAGCGTTCACGAACCCACTGAGGCGTCGAGGCAGCCCTGTGGTCAGGCGCGATCCGCGCGCTTCCCGCGCTTCCCGCGCTTCTGGTCGCGGCTGTCCACAGGGATAGCGAAGCGTCTTGGCCGCCGTCCATGCACGCGCGTGTCGAGGCTCTTGATCGCGCCAGCTGTTTAGCGAACGAACCACATCGGCGAGACCAATGACAACACCACGTAGATCGTGGTTGCCAGCACCAGGGCGATGAGCGAAGCGATCTCCACCTTGTAGCTGCGCTTCTTGCCGCTGAAGAAGCGCCCCTTCGATCGCGTGTTGATCTGCGATCGGAGGTTGTCGAGAAACTCCGGGCTCGGCTCCGGCGCCGCTTCGACCTTGGCGCCTCGCAGCGCGGAGAGCGTGCGACGCATGTCCTCGAGCTCCGCGCGGCACGCGTCGCACCCACTCAGGTGCGCGTCTACGCGCTCTCGCTCCGTCGTGCCTAGCTCGCCATCGAGGTAGTCGGAGAGCGATGCCAGTGCTGCCTCGTGATCCATGCCTGCTTTTTCCAAGGCTAACGCTCCCCCATGCGCTTGGCCACCAGGTCCTTGAGCGCGGTACGAGCGCGGTGCAGCCGCGACTTCACGGTGCCCTCGTTCAGGCCGGTGATGGCCACGATCTCCTCGTACGACATCTCTTCCATGTCGCGCAGCACCACGAGCTCACGGTGGTCTTCGTCCAGCTCCGCGATCGCTGCCTGCACCACGCGCTCGATCTGTGCACCCGCCATCGCCGCCTCGGGCGTGGTCGCCCTCGTCGTGCCCGGTGCTTCGCCGCGTTGCACCGCGCGCTCGGCTGCGTCATCGAACTCGCCGGTCGACTTGTACGCGCGACGGCTCAAGTACTTCATCCGGTTCTTGGTATGGTTCGCGGCAATGCGATACAGCCACGTCGAGAACTTCGACTCACCCCGAAACGTGTCGATGGACTTGAGGACCGTGATGAACACTTCCTGCGCCAGGTCTTCGGCCTCTTCCCGATTGCCGACCATGCGCACGATCAGTCCGAAGACGCGGTCGCGATAGAGCACGACGATCTCTTCAAAGGCTCGTTCGTCGCGCTCGCGCAAGCGGCGCAGGAGGAGCGCTTCTCGAACCGCGGCAAGTGGACCTTCGTTGCTCAACGAGGCTGAAGCTCCATGTTCGGGTCAGACGCGATTGCAGGCTCGCAGTTGGACCACATCGGGTCGCAAAGGTTCCCACAAAGCCAAGTCGTCGCGCACGTGATCAACGTCGCTCTGCGACAGAAAGCGCAGCGATACTGGATTCGTGTCGCATCCTCTCCCTGGTGCAAGAACACGAAATCTCACCCGGGAGAGCGGCCTTGCTTTGTATCGTCGCCATGTTGACCGCGATGGTTCTCAAACTATCGGGCTCGGACTCGGGCTGAGGCTCGGGCTCGTTTCGGAGAGCCTACCAACGACGGCACTGTAGTCCGTAGACACAGGGTCGGTTGCCCCCCCGGGTGAACGACTACACGACTACCAATTCGCTCGCGTAACGCGCGGGGGTGGGGAGGCTCATCGGGCTCCGCCCGATGAGGGGAGGCGGGAAGGCCTCCCCCTAATTGATGAAGACGCGGAGGCCGACCATCAAGAAGTTCTCGATGCCGCCCGAGACCTTGGCGCGATAGCCGAGGTCGATTGCCCACGAGCGGGAGAAGTAGCCGGTGCCGGCGGTGACATACGCGCCGCGAAGGCCGGTGTCGTAGACGAAGCCGACGCGCAGAGGAACCTTCTGCGCGATCAGCCATTCGAGGCCAGGACCGAGGCGCGCGGTGGCGCGGAAGTCGTAGCTCTTCACGATGGCGGGATTGCTCGGGTCATAGACCGGCGTCTTATAGCCGGTGAAGTTGGTGACGGCATCGAAGTTGATGGATAGGCTGGGGATGGGCATGAACGATGCCGCGAGGCCCAACGATGCGGGTGACTCACGGCTGCCGTGATCCCACAGGTTGTAGCCGATGGCGGCCATGTTGAACTTGGGGTGGAGCTTCACGAGCAGGCCCACATCGAAGGTGACCCCGTTCACGGAGTCGAGGCTGATCTTGGCGGGTACGGTGCCTTCGGGAAGCGGCCCGGTGGTGTCGAAGTGCAGGTACTTGATGGTGGCGCCGAGCAGGAAGCGCTCACCGAGCGCCATCGACAGCGAGAGACCGGCGGCATGGCCCTCACGCGTGAGCTTCGCCTCGTTGACGCGACCCCCCGCCCAGTTGAAGCCGAGCTTGGAATTGGAATGGATGTACTCGTAAAAGAGGCCCGCCGCGACGCGCGAGGTCACCGAGTCCACGATGGAAACGAACGCGTGGTGGCCGAGATCCTCGACTCGGAACCCATACGCCGCCTCGATGACGTAGCCGCGCGAGAGCGACATACCGGCCGGGTTGAGCAGTGGCCCGGCAGCACCTGCCGCGTTGGCGCGCAACGCTTCACCCATGCCGAGCGCGCGCGTGCCCACGTAGTCTGCTTGCGCGTCGGCACGGCGCGCACCGCCTAGGCAGACGAGCGCAACGATCGCGACGAGGCCGGTTCGGGACACGACAGACTTGATGAGATGAGCACGCACGTGGAGACTGTCGGCCATCCTAGCCAATGCCGATCGCGTGTCCAACATTCCTTGCATGAATTAGGTGTCTGCTCAGCCGGGCACGAACGCGCCGGCGCCCGGCCCGGGAGCGTGCTCTGCGAAGCTGTAGTACCCACTGCCGGCGACTATCAGGTGATCGACGATGGGGATGCCGAGCAGCTCTCCCGCCACCGCCAAGCGCTGCGTGAGCAAGCGATCCTCCGCGCTCGGCGACGCGCAACCGCTCGGGTGGTTGTGCGCCACGATCGCCCGCGCCGCGCCCGCAGACAGCAGCGGGCGAAACACCTCGCGCGCCGTCACGCTCACCTGATTCACCCCGCCACGCGCCACCACCACGCGCCGCAACAAGCGGTTGCGCGAGTCGAGTGCCAGCACGTGGAGCTCCTCCACCTCGGCAATTGCCAGATCCGGGCGCAAGAACGCGGCGACGGCAGACGCCGCCGCGAGCACGGGCAACCGCGGGGCAACCGTGCGTGCGCATCGTCGCTGAAAGGATTGCAGAGCAAGCCATCGCAGCGTGGCGCGCCCCTCACCAGAGGGCACATCCCCCGCGAGAAAGCGCTCCGCGTCGGCAACCCGGACGCCACAGGCCACGGCCAAGAGCTCGGTGTCCGACAGCGATTCGTCCCCCAGCTGCGCGAGGCGAGCGGACAGTGCGACGGGCGCGGGCATGCCACACCATGTTGCAAGCCGATGGCCAAAGTGGTCAGCGACGGGAGCACTCGATTTTTCCGAGGAATCGTCCGCATCGCGGACATCGGCAGCCGATTGCCGGACAGGCTCGATTGCGGCCCGTATTTCGCAGGTCCTCGGTGCAACCGAAGGAGCAACACCATGGCACATCACCGCAACGGTCCCCGCAAGGATGACGCAAACGCATTTCTTCCCGATCCCGATGGTGGCCCGATCAAGAGCTGCGGCGACGCCGGCGACGAGATGACCGAGGACTTCCTGCGCGCAGCAACGAGCGGCCAGGACGAGTCGGAAGAGGTCCGAAACCAGGAGCTTAGCGAGGAAATCGGAGGACCGTTCGTCCGCTCGACCTCGGCGCAGGAGATCGCGTACGACACCGACGAGTCGAACCCGCCCGATGCGGAGGTCGAAGGTCGACCGTCGGCGATGCGCGGCCAGTCCTGACCACAGCACCTGATCATCGCCTTGCGGCATCCCGCCACGGTGGGGCGCAAGGCGACGATCTTTCATAGGCCCACACCACCCTGTACACTTGGTCGATGGGGTCCCATGAGCGAGCCTGATCAGCCGGAGGGTGCCGCCAGGCGCGAGTTCGAACGCGAGCTGGTGCGCACGGAGACGCTCATCGTCGAGAGTCACCCGGCAGGGGTGCGCACGGTGCTCGGCACCTCGCGCAACCTGTCGAGGTCCGGCATCTTCGTGGAGTCGCTCGCCGAGGTGAAGATCGGGGACGAGGTTCAGCTGTTCGTCGGGTCCATGCGCTCGGCCGCCGCTTTGCGCACCGTCGCCATCGTGATGCACGTCGAGCCCGGTGTCGGCTTCGGCGCGCGTTTTCTCGACGAGGACGACGACTCGCGCAACTGCGTCACAGCCTTCATCGATCGTTTCAAAAAGCGCTAAAGCGGCGTTTCAAAAAGCGCTGAAGCGGCGTTTCAAAAAGCGCTAGAACGGCAGCTTCGCGGGTGCCAGACGCGGCAGCGTCTCGATGCTGTTGGCGAGGGAGGCCGCCATCGCGCTGAACACGCCGGCGGCCAGGTCGATCTGACTCTCCACCAGCTTGTCCGCGGTATCTCCGTCGGTGTGGTGCCACTCGAAGTAGTCGCTGGCATCTTGCTTCACCGCGACCGTCGGCACGCCGAGCGCTTGCAACGGAGAGAGGTCGGCGCCGGTCTCTTCGGTGATCTCGACTTCGGACACGCCGTACTTCGAGAGCGGCTTGGCCAGCTTTTCGATCATGGCCTTCCCCGCCGCTCCACCGGTGGTGGAGAATCCGAGCGGGGATCCGCCACCCGCGTCCGCCTCGAGCGCTGCGACGTGGTGCGCCGCCTCGGCGGCATGGGCTCGTGCATAGGCTTTGGCGCCCGCGAGCCCGTACTCCTCGTTCATGAACAACACCACCCGCACGGTGCGACGAGCGCCACCCATCGCCTTCACGCGACGCGCCGCCTCGAGCACGATGCCCACGCCGGCGCCGTCGTCGAGCGCACCATCGCCCACGTCCCACGAGTCGAGGTGCGCGCCGATGACGACGATCTCGTCGGGCTTTTCCCGTCCCCGAATCTCGCCCAACACGTTCGCCGACTTCACCGGGCCGCGCATGCCGCTGCCGAGGCGCATGGTGACCTTCGCCGGGCCGCGCACCAGCGCGCGATGCAACAACTCGGCATCCTCGGCCGCGAGGGCCGCAAACGGGATCGCCGCGACCTTCGCGTCGTAACCCGCTGCGCCCGTATGGGGCAGTCGGTGTGAGCCCGTGCCCACCGAGCGCACCAACGCAGCGACGGCGCCGGCCTTGCTCGCTTCGATCGCCCCGCGAAAGCGCAGCGTGCCGAAGCGACCGTACTGATCGAAGCCTTTGCTGCGGGCCATCGCGTGGTTGAAAAAGACGATCTTCCCACGCGCCTTGTCACCGAGCTTGGCGAGGGCCTCGAACGAGTCCACCTCCACGACCTCGGTCGTGATGCCGCCCTTCGGAGTGCCCGGGCTCCGGCCCAGCGCCAGCGAGCGCAACACGCGCGGATACGGCGACTCCAACACCACGCGATCGTCGCTGCCTCGGCTCCACGACTCCACGACCACCTCTTCGGTGTGCACGTTGTCGAGGCCAGCGCCCCTCATCTCGCGCTCTGCCCAGGCCACTGCCCGGACCGCGGCGGTGGATCCCGCGAGACGCGCGCCCACCTCGTCGGCGATGCTCACCGCGCTTCGATACGCCCCATGCGACGCGACGGCTTGCTCGACGATCGCCGTCACATCGGAAGGGGGTGCCGCCAGCGCCGGCGCTCCGAACACGGAAGTTCCCACGGCGGTAATCGTCAGCAGTAACCGAAGCGTTCGCATGATGGCGCTCACTCTCCCCGCGGAGCGTGCATCGTACAAGCTATAGTGCATGCTGTGCGGCTTTCGATCGCGTTGTTCGGCATCGCCTTCATGACGGTGGCTGGCGCGCCAGCGGAGGCGCAGCTGTCGCCCCGTCTGCGGATGGTGGCGCGCGGCATGATGCGCGCGCGCTCGCAACCGCACACCCCGGTCACGGTGCGGCTCCCCGGTGGTGCGGCGCGACTGCAGAGCCTGGGGTTTTCGGCGCGCACGCTCTCGGGCGGCGTCGCCACCGTCGAGCTCGACGCAGCGGCGCTCGCCTGGCTCGCCCTCAACGTCACCGATGCGCAAATCGAAGAGCCTCGGACGCTGCGGCCCCAGCTCGATCGCGCGACCGCGGCGATCGGCGCGCCGGCCGTGCGCCAAGAGACGGGACTCTCGGGCCGCGGCACACTGGTCGGCGTCGTGGACACCGGTATCGACTTTCGCCACGCCGACCTGCGCAACCTCGACGGGTCGAGCCGCGTGGAAGCGTTGCTCGATCACCGTACGCCGGTCGATGGTCGCCACGCCGAGCTGGGATCGTTCGGCGGTGCCCTGTGGCATAAGGACGAGATCGACGCGCTGCTCGCTGCCGAGGCTGCCGGCACCACGCCGCCGATCGCGATCCGCGAGGCCGACGTGGACGGGCATGGCACGCACGTGGCCTCCCTCGCCGCCAGCAACGGGCTGGCTACCGGCAAGGGCTTCCCCGGGGGCCGCTACGTCGGCGTCGCACCCGAGGCGGGCCTCCTCATCGCGCAGACCAGCTCGGCCACCGGCAGCTTCACCGACGTCGACGTCCTCGATGCGTGCCGCTTCATGCTCGCCGAGAAGACAGCGCTCGCGCGTCCCCTCGTGGTGAACATCTCGCTCGGCGGCACGGGCGGGCCACACGACGGCAGCACCAATCTCGAGCGGGCGCTCGACGAGTTGTTCCCGCGCGACCAGCCCGGGCTCGCGCTCACTGTGGCCGCCGGCAACCTGGGCTTTCAAGATCTGCACGCGGGAGGTTGGCAGCTCGGTGACGAGCAGGCCGTCACCCTGCACCTCGACGAGGCCAGCCAGGACGGCAGTGTCCCGGTCGATCTCTGGTATCGCGGCGACCTCGCGATCGCGATCGAATCCCCGCGTGGCCGCCGCAGCTCGTGGATCGAGCGCGGCAAGGGTCTCGACATCATGTACGACGGCGAAGGCCGCGTGCTCGTCGAGAACGGTGGCACCACCCTACCGAGTGGTCTCGTCGATGGTGCGATCGTTCTCGAAGGGCTGTCGGCCTCGCGCCCCATCGCCGGTGATTGGAAGATCTGGGTGCGTGGCCCTGCGATTCGCTACGACCTGTGGCTCGAGAGCTCGCCGCTGTCGGGTCTGTTCCGCTTTTCCGATCACGTGGTCACCGACGACAACCTGACGGTGCCGGCCACGTCGCGTGGCGCCATCTCGGTGGGCTCGGTGTCGTCGCGCTTCGACTGGATCACGTTCGACGCCCTCCCGTTCGTGGTGCCCGGGTCGGATCCGACGTTCCTCGGCAACGCGTCGCGCTTCTCCGGTATGGGCCCCACCAGCGACGGTAGGTTCGCCCCCGACGTGGCAGCGCCCGGCGAGTTCATTCTCGGTGCGATGTCGCGCGACGCGCCGCCCACGGTCGACACCTCGGTGTTCCACACGAATTCCAGCGCGCCGCTCTTCCTGTGGGGCGATGACGGTCTGCACGGCGCGTTGCGTGGCACGTCGCAGGCCTCGCCCATCGTCGCCGGCGTCATCGCGCTCCTCTTCGAGGCCGATCCCTCCCTCACCAGTGAGGCCGTCCGCGAGGTCTTGCGAGCGACCGCCAGGCCGGTGCCGGGTACCGCTGGGTGGTCGCCGCGCGTCGGCTTCGGTCGTGTCGACGCACGCGCCGCGGTGAGCTACTTGCGCGGGCAGCACGGTGTGCTCGTCGATGCCCATACGTCACCTGTGGGCGTATCGCGCGATCAGCTGCCCCCCGACAGCGACGAGACCACCACCGTCACCGTGACGCCGCGCGACGCCAGCGGTCTTCCGCTCGGCCCCGGTCACCGCGTGGCGATCACACTTTCGGCCGGCGCCCCGCTCGGTGAGGTCGTCGACATCGGCAGCGGTCGCTACGAGCGTTCGTTCGTGGCTCACGCACCCCGCGGCCAGACCGGCATCGGCACCGTCGTCGTCGACGGCGTGACGCTCGCCCAGCAGTCTCGCGTGTTCTTCGTGGTCGGCCGCAACGAGATCGGCGGCGCGCTGCGGCCCGGCGGCGCGTGTGACCTCGGCGCCACGCCTGGCGCGAACCTATTTCCCTGGCCTGCCGTCGTCGGACTGGCGCTGTGGTTGATGCTGACGCGCCGGAGCTTTCGCGCTATACGGTAGCCCTCATGCCGTCTGGCGCTCGTCTCCGTGGATTGATTGCGTTCGTGTCTTTCGGGCTCGCCTGCGCCCTCGGGACCGGGTGCAGCAAGAAGATCGGCGACGCCTGCACCACCAACGTCGACTGCAGCATCTCGGGGGACCGCTTCTGCGATACCGCTCCGATCGAGGGCTATTGCAGCATCGATGGCTGCGACATCGATTCGTGTCCCGACGAGGCCGCGTGCATCCGCTTCTACACGCCTTTGCGCGATGAAGCGTGCAAGTTCAATCCGGACTCTCCTCGCTCGGATTGTCGGGCCGACGAGCGCTGCGTGTGCGACAGCTCCACCAACCTCGTCAGCTGCGGCACCGCGCATTGCGCTTCGGAAAACTCCGAGCGTCGCTGGTGCATGAAGCGATGCACCGACAGCAGCGATTGCCGCAATGGTTACACGTGCCGCACCACCGGCACCCTCGGCGCCGAGCCCGTGCCGGCGCTCGATCGCCCCGTCGGCGAATCGGTGAAGTTCTGCGTCTCGTCCGGCCAGACCACGTAAGCAACGTTGTCCGGGGCCTACCTACGCCGGAGGTTGCTTTCGAGTCTGGTTGCCATCGCCGGCGTCACGGTGCTGGTGTTCCTGCTGGTGCACCTCATCCCGGGTGATCCCGTCGAGAACTTGCTGGGGGAGCGCGCCGATCCAGCCGACCTCGCGCAGATGCGCGCGTGCATGGATCTCGATCAGACCTTGCTCGTGCAGTTCGGTCGCTTCGTGCGCAACGTGGCCGACGGCACCTTCGGCCAGACCTGCCCCGATCGCACGCGCACCGTGGCCTCGCTGATCTGGGCAGCGTTACCATCGACGATGGCGCTGGCCGCGGCTGCCATGGTGGTGGCGCTGCTGCTCGCCTTGCCGCTCGGCATCGTGGCGGCAATTCGCCCTGGCTCGCTGCTCGACGCCACGGCCACCACCGTCTCGCTCGCCGGGATCTCGATGCCGTCGATGTGGCTGGGTCCGCTCTTGCTCTCGATCTTCTACGTGCAGCTGCACTGGTTGCCGGGGCCCGCGGAGCCAGAGGGCGTCGCGGCGCTGCTGCTCCCCGCGATCATGCTCGGCACGCACCTCATGGCCATGCTCGCGCGCATGACCCGCAGCTCGCTCCTCGACGTGCTTTCCGAAGACTATGTGCGCACGGCACGCAGCAAGGGTCTCGGCGCCACGGCCATGGTGTTACGCCACGCGCTGCGCAACGCGTTGGTCCCGGTGATCACCGTCGCTGGCATCCAGTTCGGCTCCTTGCTCGCCGGCGCCGTGGTGACCGAGAAGGTCTTCGCACGGCCGGGCATCGGTACGCTCCTGCTCGAAGCGATCAGCGAGCGCAACTACCGCGTGGTACAAGGCTGCACGCTGGTCATCGCGATCTCCTACGTGCTGGTGAATCTGCTCGTCGATCTCGCGTACGGTTTCGCCGACCCCCGCATCCGGGTGAAGTCGTGAGGTCGCTCGCGCGGTCCCTCTCCCCCGGCGCGATGGTCGGTGGCGTGATTCTCGGCTGCTTCCTGTTGCTGGCGATCTTCGGACCGCTCGTCGCTCCGTATCCACCCGAAATGCAGTCACTCGACCACCTCCTCGAGAACCCGAGCCCCACGCACTGGTTCGGCACCGACGAGAACGGTTGCGATCTCCTGTCGCAGCTGCTGTGGGGCGCACGGCTCGCGTGCGGCCTCTCGTTGCTCGTCGTATCGCTGTGCCTCGTCGTCGGCACCGCGCTCGGCGTGATGGGTGGCTACCTCGGCGGCTGGGTCGACGAGGTGTTGATGCGCGTCGTCGACGTGCTGCTCGCGTTCCCCGGCATGTTGCTCAACATGGCCATCGTCGCGCTCGTGCCGTCGGCTGGCGTAGGCATGTTCGTATTCGCGCTCGCCATCAACGGTTGGGTGGGCTACGCGCGCGTCGCACGCGGCCAGGTGCTGCAGCTGCGTGAGCGCGAGTTTGTACAGGCCGCGCGCGCCATCGGTGCCAAGCCCTCACGCGTGATGCTGCGCCACGTCGCGCCGAACATCCTGTCGCCGCTAATCGTGCAAGCCACCTTCGGCCTACCGGGCGTGATCCTCATCGAGGCGAGCCTCTCGTTCCTGGGCATCGGCCGGTTGCGTAGCTACTCGTGGGGCGCGCTGTTGTCGCAAGGCACCACGTACCTGTGGCGCACGTCGCACCTCGCGTTGGTGCCGGGTCTCGCCATCGCCGCGGTGGTGCTCGCGTACAACCTCCTCGGCGACGCGCTGCGCGACCGCCTCGATCCGAAGCGCGTCGCGAACCGCTAGCTCCCTACTAGACTAGAACTTGGCCACGCTCGCGGTGTACGGCGTCGAGGTCACGTACGGGCCGTCCTTGCGATCGTTGTTGAGCAGCACCATCCGCCGGATCTTCACGCTGATGGTGCTGCCACCGAACGAGGACCACACGGCTGGCGACGCTTGCCACTTCTGCAGCGTGGTGATGACGCGGTGCTTCACCTCGCCACCCACGGAGACCTGCAGGTCGTACACGTTGCCCGACACTGGTTCGAGGTGCAGCGTGGTGAACCCGGTGTTGAACTGGTCACAGGTCGCAGGCACGTCTCCGGCCGAGGTGCTTTCGACCGTGGAAGATTGCTTCCAAGTGAAGACCGCGGGCGTATTCGCGAGCGAAGCGCCGGTCAGCATCGTGAGCTGCGGTGCTTGCGTGTCGGACACCACGTCGGTGACGTCGTCGAAGGTGGCCCAGTTCTCGTCGGTGGCGCAGCCGATGTATTCATCGGGCTCACGATCAACGCCCGCGTGATCGTGACAGGCCGAAAGAGAGAGAGCCGAGAGCGTGAGGGTGAGGGTGAGGGTGAGGGTGAGAGCAATGCGCTTCATCATGATTTTTTCCTCGTAGGGAGAGTGAGATCAAAAAACGTCGTACGCGATCGAGAACACGAGCTGCGGACCGAGCGACTGCGTGCCGTTGAGCGCCTGCACCACCGGCACCTCCGCAGCGAGACGGAACAACAGATCGCGCCACGGGTTCACCAGCACCGCCGGCGCGAGCCCCATCGTGAAGCCGCCGCTGTCGGGTGAGCTGGCGCCGTTCGGAAGCACGTCGGCCCAGCCGTAGCGGAGGGTGAGCCCCATTTGCAGCGCGAGCCAGGGGTATGGCTGCAGCTGCACCACCGACGACGAGAGCAGCGAGCTTCCGAAGCGCAGGGCGCGCGTGCCGGGGGTCGGCATTCGTGCGAGCAGCGACGAGTACACCGTGAGCGACCTACCGAACCACGCATAGGTCGCGCCGGCGAGCGGATCCCAAGATCCGGAGCCGGGTTGATCGTCGTCGGAATACGGATGCCCGGTGTCGTCGTAGATGCGTGGGGCCGTGGGCGTCTTGATGCCCGTGAACAACCAGAACATATGATGCGCTGCGAAGACGCGATCGCGGTACACGACGAAGCGAGCTTGCAGCTCGAGATCGCCGAGGCCGCGGATCCACGACTCGCGCGCCTTGGCGTCGCGCAAGCGAATTGCCACGAACGGCAGGAACGCCTCGAGCATCACCCACGAGGTCGGCGAATAGAGCACGCCGAGCTGCGTGCGGATGGTGAAGGGCCGGCTGAGCGTGACGTCGCTGCCGGCCGAACGCTCGCCCACGCGCTCTTCGAGCACGAGGCGCAGTCGATTCTTGTACGGCTTCTCGACGCCGACCGCCGTGAGGGTCGGGTCGCCGCAACCGCAGGGTGCGCAGGCACGTGCGGGGTAACCGCGCGCGCAGATCGCAAGTGCGATCAGCAGCGCGAGGGCCCCGCGCGCACTGGCGCGGAAGGCACACATGGAATCTCCAGTTCAGGGGGAGGGCTTTCCCGCCCTCCCCTCGTCGAGCAGAGCTCGACGAGCCTCCCCACCCCCGCGCGTTCCTCGCGCGAGCAATGGGACATGACTTCACCTCTTCGTGGCCTGGTTGCTAGGGAGGCGGGCGCGGCGTCGAAGGCTGGCGACCGTGGAGCGGCCGCGCTTGCGCGAGGAGGGAGATCTCGATGGGCGCCTGCAGCGACAGGATCGGCGGCGGCGCCGAGGTGGCGAGCACCACGAGTGCGCCCTCTTCCGTGGACGGCGTGCAGGAGCCGACGGGGCGAAGCGTCTCCTCGTCGGGAACCTGGGCCTGTTGCGCCGCGCGCTTGAGCTTCACCGGGCAGCCCAGACACAGGCACATGCGCGCGATGGAGTGCACCCCGCAGCAGCAATGCACCGTCGCCATGCTCATGGCTCGCGCAATGCCCACGCCCTGCACGAGCACGAGGCCCGCCAGCAGGAGCGCAAACAGAGTGCGCAGACGTCGACCGGAGCGAGGCACGTGGTCTCTAAGCTCTAACGGCTTTCGATGTACATCGCAACCGACGAGTCGCTGGGTTCACGACGAGTGGGCGCGAAGTCTCTTCCAGGCGGCTTGTCGCCCGAGGAGGTCGAGTGCCTGTCGCGTGAGCCCATCGCCCGGCGGGGTCCGATACCAGGTGGACGCACCCGACGGATGGGGCAATGGCAGAACCGCATAGCGCTGTCCGCCCACGGTGGTGTGGTGCACGCGGCCGATGATGTCGACCAGCGGCGCGGGCGAAAGAAACTGTTCGATCGCCAGGCGCCCGACCGGAAGGATCAACTTGGGCCGCACGAGCTCGAGCTCGCGCTCGAGGTGAGGCCGACAAGCGGCGATCTCGAGCCCGGACGGCACACGATCGCCGCCCTTCGGGTTCTTACCCGGAAAACAGCGGCAAACTGCGGCGATCGTAATTGCTCAATAGGTCGAGGCGGAATCAGCGTACGCCGCTGCCCGGGGAGATTGTAGAGGGGAATCTGCGGCAGCAATAGGCTTGTTCAGGACA
>JAYUBF010000271.1:0-11962 GCA_043741435.1 Myxococcales bacterium | reverse complement strand
TAGATCCTCCTATTCAGATCCCCGCTGCGCTCCTGTCAAGATTTTCTTCTCTTTTTCGATCCCCGCCCGCGCCCCGAGCGATTGAGCAATTACGATCTTCAGAGGGTGAGCGACCCTTTGGAGGCATGACATTGAGCGCGAAAAGCACGCCGGAACCGCCCGGAGTGGAGACAAAAGGCCGTAGTCAGGGGACCAAAGGCCGCAGCCGGCGGGCGAGCGGGAAGCGTAAGCGTTCAGGTGTGCCGAGTCGATGAATCTCGAGTTGAGCTGGGCGCTTTGCCATCTCGATGCCGCCGGGAACGATGGGTCGCTCGGCATCGATCACGATCTGCACCACGCGCCGATCTTTATCAGCGATGTGAGCTAGCGCGGCGCGAGGGTCGTCGACCCGCACGCAATTTCCCGTCGCTGCGATGATCGACGTATCAGCGTGCGTCCTCGTGTAGGGTCGCTGCGAGGGCATGCCGCGCGTCGGTCTCGCTGAACGAGAAGGTATCCGTGGGGGCGGTCTTGCCCAGCATGGTCATTACGCGCAGGAACAACGTGAGCTTGGCCGGCAGGCCCGCACTGTAGGTCGTCAGGTCTCCCCCCGCGGCTCGCGTGATCACCTTCGCCCGCGCTTCATCGAGCTGGGCCCCGTCCGCACCCTTGCTCAGGAACTCGCCGCGCGCCGCCACCGGGATGCCAGCGATTTGCCGGCGGAAGGTCTCGATCTCCCCTCGCGTGACGTCGAGCCGACCGAAGTAATTGGACAAGACCTTGGATGCGCCTCCGATCGCGACCACGCGCGCGCCGTTGGTATGCTCGGCATCAATCGGCAGAGAGGGTACGAGAACCGCGAGCTTTTCGTCGGCGAGGCGGAGCTGCGCATCGGAGAGGGTCTGCTGCTTGTCACCGTTGTCGTCGATGAGGACCTTCTCCGCAACCTGGTTCGCGCCGAACTGCGTGGAGCCGGCGATGGTGATGGAGCGCAGCGTCCCTGCGATCACCTGATGGCTACCTCCACCGGTGTCCACGACCACGAAACGCGAACTCTCCGATTCACCGGTGCGCAGGAATCGCGCCAGCGCGCCTTGGTAGCCTATGCTGGCCTCCTGGTGCCCGGAGAGGATTCGCGCACGCACCAAGCCGAGTCGCCCACGCACGTCCTCGTCGATGAACTTGCGACCGCTCTTCTTTCCCGTGAGCCGAGTGTCTTCCGCGACGGCGCCATCCGCGTTGCGTACCGCGGCCGTCGTGATGAGCTCAATCTTCGCGGCCGGGATACCGTGGTGACGAGCGATCTCGGTGAGCTCGGAAAGCGCGGCCAAGGTGCGTTCTTGGTTCGCGCGCGGCAAGAGGCGATCGGCGCCGATGTCCCGCCCGAGCCCCGTGCTGCGCTTGGCATCCGCGAGCGTTCGACCGTGAGCGTCCTGAACGAGCAGCTTGACGCCCGAAGAGCCCATGTCGATGACCGCGACCGAGGAACGAGATGGACTGCGCTTCGCTCCGTCGGCACGCGCAGAGGATGCGAGCAACAGGAGGGTGCAGACTAAACTGTAATTGCGCATGGACCCCGAGAGTGCAACCACCATACCCAGGCATGGTGGGGCTTTGGCTTGGTCAGGGTAATCGCATTTAAAAGTCTTTTACTCTGAATGCTTGGCGTGATCTTCAGAGGGTGAGCGACCCTTTGGAGGCATGACATTGAGCGCGAAAAGCACGCCGGAACAGCTCGAGGTGGAGACAAAAGGCCGTAGTCGGGGGACCCAATGCCGTAGCCCGATGGCCAGTGGGCATCCCGAGGCATCGCAGCTCGCGCGTCGGCCCGTCCGTCATCACGGCTGCGTCAACAACCACTGCGAGACCTCGCGCGCGTAGCGCTCGAGATCGACGACGCCATCCACGGAAGCCACATGGAGAAGCTGCGGATCGACACCGGTGTGGCCGTGGGCGACGATGTTTCGGAGGCCCACCGCGCTCGCCAGGGCCATTGCGGATCGGGACGAGATGACGGCTCGCTCGTGCAGCCGGACAAAGCTCTCCGCCAGCGTCGTGGCGACTGGCCATCCTTCGTCTGCGATCAGATGTCCTGCGATGTCGGCACAGGCCTGCACGGACAGCATGAGGTTGAACGACACCAGGTCCCGGTCGGCACGGGACGCCGTCAGGTCCGCGGCGCTCGTGCGACGGTGTAAACGGATCTGCCCGATCCGGTCGGCGAGCTCCCCGAGCTTGGCGGTGACGATGTCCTTCTTGACCACGCTCAACCTCGGTCGATCGGTTGCGCTGCGAGCTTGTGCAGGAAGGCGTCGCGTTGCCGATGAAACCACGGGCGATCGAGTTCCATTTGCGCAAGCACGTGGTTTCGCCAAGCGGCGGCGTCGCCAGCGCTGCGCTCGTAAACGACCAGCGCCTCGCGCAGCAACTCATCGAGCAAAGGGATACTGGCGCGCCGGAGCTCCACGACGTCGATCTCACGGCGCAGAGCGAGGGACAACGCTGCGGCGATTTCGGGTAGCGGCAATGCCGAACGCCCAGTTAGCGCAATGTCGATGTCGGACTCCGCATCGGACGTTCCCTGCGACACCGACCCGAACAGCAAGCCGACGTGCACGTCGGGGAAGCTGGACAGCACGTGGGCAATCGCGGTACGAATGGCTGATAGAACCATTTCATCACGATCCCATGGGCCCTCTATCCCAGCAAGCCCAGCAAGCCCAGCAAGCCCAGCAAGCTGGTCGTTACTCGCCTTCTGACTGGATGGCTTCGGCTTCCTCGTCGGTCATGCGCTCGAGCTTGCGCTTGATCATCTGGCGCTTCACCGGGCCCACGTAGTCGATGAGGAGCTTGTTGTCGAGGTGGTCGACCTCGTGCTGCATGGCGCGGGCGTAGAGGCCCTCACCCTCGGCGACGAACTCTTTGCCGTCCATGCCCATGGCGCGCGTGCGCGCACGGATGGAGCGCTTCACGGGGACGTACACGCCTGGGAAGGAGAGGCAGCCCTCGTCGCCGTTGTCGGTGTCGTCGGACAGCCACTCGATGACCGGGTTGATGAAGACGACCGGCGGATCGTTCTCCCCACGCCCACCAACGGTGGGCTCCACGATGAAGAGCCGGAGGGGCGCGCCCACCTGGATCGCTGCGAGGCCCGCACCGTTCTTGGCGTACATGGTGTCGGTCATGTCCGTGACCAGCGCGCGGAGGTTGGCGTCAATCTCACCGACGGAAACCGTGGGTTGGCGGAGCACTGGATCGGGGAACCAGAGGATGCGGCGCAGTGCCATGGTGGTTTGCTTCTTTGCCTTCGACTTGGGCTTACGACTGGCGGCGCCACACGTGACGCGTTGACAAGAGTCGAGTGTAACTTAGGATACGCGCCGGTCAACCCAAGGCATTCCGTGGACCCTCTACAGCTTTGGTACGCAGAATCGGCTCTCCCCACCGACGCAGGCAACCTCCACGTGCTCGTGTATCGCGAGGCGAGCTTGCGCGGTATCGCGGAGCCCGCGCCGTTCGGTCAGGAGCACGAGCATGTCGCGCTGGTCGCAGGCACGCTCGAGGGGCTGGCCGGCGAAGACGTGCTGTGCCGCGTTCACTCCGAGTGCTTCACGGGCGAGACGCTCCACTCGCTCAAGTGTGACTGCCGCGAGCAGCTCGACCGAGCGCTCGTCGCGATCCAGGCCGCAGGCCGAGGCGTGGTTATCTACCTTCGTCAAGAAGGACGTGGCATCGGCCTCGGCAACAAGATCCGCGCGTACGCGCTGCAGGCGCAGGGCGCCGACACCGTCGATGCGAACCTCGAGCTCGGCTTCGCCGCCGACCTGCGCAGCTACGAGCTGGCCGCCAAGATGCTGGACGATCTGGGCGTGCGCTCCGTCGCACTCATGACCAACAATCCCGAAAAGACCGCGGGCCTCGAGAAGGCCGGTGTGCGCGTTCTACGTCGCGTCCCGCACTGGGGCGAAGCGCAAGAGCACAACCGCGAGTACCTCGCGGTGAAGCAGCGCAAGCTCGGTCACCAGAAGTAGTCGCCAAGGAGTCCCTGCGATGCCCACGCTCACCACCGAAGCGCTCACGTCCGCGCTGACCCAAGTCAAAGATCCGCTGTTCGACAAGGACGTGAGCAGCCTCGGCTACATCGTGCGCGCCGACGTGACGGACACGAAGGCCTCCATCACGCTCAAGCTGCCCACGCCGGCGCATCCGCATCGCGCGGAGCTCGAGAGCGCGGTTCGGAAGGCGGCCGCCAGCGCCGGCGCCACCGACGTGATGATCGAGGTCACCTCCGAGGTCACGCACCGCATCGGCGGTGCTGGGGGTGGTCGGCTGGGGGGCGTGAAGAACATCATCGCCGTCGCTGCCGGCAAGGGCGGCGTGGGCAAGTCCACCGTCTCCACCAACCTCGCGCTCGCGTTGCGCGGGTACGGCGCCTCGGTGGGCCTGCTCGACTCCGACATCTACGGTCCATCGGTGCCCACGATGTTGGGCACACCGGAGATCCCCGCGGGTAACAAGGCCGGCAACCGCATCACACCGGCCGTCTACTACGGCATCAAGGTCATCTCGGTCGGCTTCTTCGTCGAGCGCGACGGCGCCGTCGTGTGGCGCGGGCCCATGATCCACAAGCTCCTGCAGCAGTTCATCGAAGACGTGGAGTGGGGCGAGCTCGACTACCTCGTCATCGATCTTCCACCCGGCACCGGAGATGCCCAGCTCTCGCTCACGCAGCTCTTGCCCGTGACCGGCGCCGTCATCGTCACCACGCCGCAAGAGGTCGCGCTCATCGACGTGGTGAAGGCCATCTCCATGTTCAAGAAGGTGGAGGTGCCGCTGCTCGGCATCGTCGAGAACATGAGCTACTACAAGTGCCCCGCCTGCGGTCACCACGACGAGATCTTCTCGCACGGCGGCGGCAAGACGCTGGCCGCCGAGCTCAACGTGCCGCTGCTCGCCGAGCTCCCGCTGCACGCCAGCGTCCGCTACGGCGGCGATAGCGGCCGTCCCGTCGTCATGGGGGCACCCGATGGTGAGCACGCCGGGATGTTTCGTCTGCTCGCACAACGCGTGGCCGGCGAGATCGCCAAGCGCAATGGACCGACGGGCAGCAGCGGCCGCCGCGCCGCGGGTCTCGTCATCCGATAGCTTCGCGCTGGCGGGTTGGCGCTGACTCGCTACCAGCGAATCGGCGTCTTCAGCGTGTCCCAGAAGATCCAGCGGTAGAGCTCGCGTCGTGGCCGGTAGCCTTGCGCGGTGCCGAGCTCGGCGCGTGCGAACGGATCGAGCACGTGCAGCATGCCGGATGCGCTGCCGACGATCGCGCGCTTCGACTTCGGGTCGTAGTCGAACGCGTGCAGTGACGAGCCGAACAGCTGCGTGAAGACCGGCTTGCCGCCGGAGAGCGGCGCGGCATGCGACCAACCCTGGCCACCGATCCATGCCACCGGATGCTGCTGCAACTCGACGTCCGCCGGCAACAGCAGCATGGCGTAGGCGCGCAGGTACTCGTCGGTGGCGGCAGCGTCGTCCGGCAGGTCGTCGTACGCCTCGAGGCCCTTCAGCGACTTGAGCGATGCATATACGGTGCTGCCGCTCTGCAGGTGGCGTGAGTTGAACAAGGCCGCCTTCGAGTCGTCGGTGAACACCGCGTGGTACGGATAGTCGCTCTTCGGATCCACGATGGCCCAGCGCTGCAGGCTCAGATCTGAGCCGATCTTCTCGACGAGGTGGCCCGGTGCGTCCTGCCAGCCGATCGCGACGAAGTTTCCGTCGGGCGAGACGGTCGCGTGCAAGACATCGATGGTCTCGCTGCCGTCCTCGTCCTCGTCTTCGCCGTCTTCGCCGTCTTCGAGCAGGCCCTCGCGCGGGGCGAGCTTCACCCAGTTCCCTTCCCCTCTTCCGGTGTGACGTGCGAGCCACACCCCGGCGTGATCGTTGCCGAGTGCCACGGTGTACCCGTCGTCGCTCACCGACATGCGCCACGGGCAGATACTCTCGTCCTCGGGCCACGCCATATGCGCCACGGGCGCCGTGCCGAGGTCCGTGGTGACCTGCAACCCGTCGGTGGTCGCGAGGACCAGATGCTTGCGATTGCGCGAGATCGCGAAGCCGATGGCGTCAGCGAGCGGCGTGATGCGATCCCCGTCGATGTGCATCACCTTTACTGCTTGCGTGTCGTCTCCGAGCCGAACGAGGAACGTGTCGGGCCCGAGCACGACGGCCTGCGTGATGCCTTGCAGCTCGGTCTGCTCCATCTGCGGCACGAAAGGCAGGTGCGCAGGATCGAAGCGCTCGCGCGCGCGCCTCCATTCACCGCTCTCGTTGAGCTGCACCACCTCTGCGAGGACCGCGTCCGCGAGAGCGGCGTCACGCTCGTCCTCGGGAAACGCTTCGGCGACTTTGCCCTCGTCGATGACCCCTTCGAGGATCCGGCAGATCGCCGCGTTCGTCTGGCGACCGCGCTGGTTCCATTCGTCGAGGTTCATGCGCGCTCCAGCTCAGTTTGCGACGCCGTTGCCGCTACCCAGCGTCGCGAGCGCCACGCCGATCGCCTCGACCACGCCGTCGGCGCGGTCGGTCACCGCGAGCGTATCGAACATGCGTAGGCGAGCTTCGGGCTCCGTAACCAGCGCTGCGCACAACAGATCGGTCAGCCCCCCGGCATCGGGTTGCGAGGCCACGAGCGCACGCAGCGTGGCGCCACCTTCTGGCAGGCGTTCGGCCAGTTGGCTGGCGAGCGCGACGAGCGCTTGTCGCAGGTCGATCTCCACGTCGCTCGACATGGCTTCATCCGGCACCCACTCGGCGCGTACCACGCGATAGAGGCGGTGGTCGTCGCCGCCGAGCTCCGTCACGATGCGCGCGCGACCCAGCCCCCGTAAGAGGATGTTCGATCGACCGTCGGGTAGCGCTTCGTGCGCCACGATCGCGCCGATGCCCACCAGCCGGCGCACCGGCGGCGCACCCACGCCGTGCTCGTCGAGGCACGCGATGGCCAGGTTGCCGCCACCGGCCAGTACGTCCTTCACCATCTGCCGATAGCGCGGCTCGAACACGTGCAGTGGCAGCACGGCGTTCGGGAACAGCAGCGCGTTGGGGAGCGGGAACATGGGAAGGTGCTCCAGGTCGACGGTCGACTTCACCCGAACACGTCCACACAAGCACCAGTCAGCGCATTCGGCGCGGCCCCGGCGAGGTAGCGCACCACGCCGGCGATGTCGGCCGCCTGCATGTCGGGCGGAAAGCCCGAGCCCTTCAACATGTCGGTGTCGACCGATCCCGGGTTCACGACGTTGACCTGCACTCCTTCGCTGCGCGTCTCCTCGGCGAGAGCGCGCGCGAAGCCGATGACGCCGTGCTTGGCAGCGCAATACGCGGAGAGTCGCGGCGTGCCGAGCGTTCCCGAGATGGACGAGATGAACACGATGCGACCTGATCGCCTCGCGCGCATCTTCGCGATGAATGCGCGCGTGAGGAGGAACGGCGCGGCGAGCCCGACCGCCATCACATCGTCCCACTCGGCGTCGGTCATGTCCTGTACCTCGGCGCGCACCACGTTGCCGGCGTTGTGCACGAGCACGTCCGGCACGCCCAGCTCGGCCAGGGTGCGATCAGCGAAGCGCGCGATGTCGGCCCGGTCGGCCAGATCGCATGCGACGAGCACGTGCGCACCGGGTAAGCCCAGGGCCGTGGTGCGAAGTCCCTCTTCGTCACGCGCACACAACGCGAGCCGTGCGCCGTCGGTGGCGAGCCCGCGGGCAATGGCGCGGCCGATGCCACGACTCGCGCCGGTCACGACCGCGATCTTCCCAAGCAGGCTCATCGCCGTGCTCAGCCCAGGTCAGCGACGAGTTGCTGACGCCCGGCTTCACCGAGGGTGGTCTCGTGCGTGTACCTCGGATGGTCGGTGCGCAGCGCCAGGGGGGTGCTCGCATCACGCACGGCGGCGCGCGCCTGCGCATCGAGCGGGAACCGCAGGTACTGCACCGCCGCGAGCTTGTCGGCGGCGAATTGCTCCGGGTCGAACGTGGCCTTGATCGCCTTGCCACCGACGACGAGCCACACGTGGTCTTGGAGCCCCACGAGGGAATCCAACGTGGCTTCCAGGGTGTTCTGATCGGTGAGCTCCACGAACAACGTCGCCGCGACTTCGCCGTCGTCGGGCAGCAGCGCGTTGTACACCTCGATCTCCTCGTTGATCTTCTCGGGCGAGAAGATCGACTCGGCACGACACATCTCTTCGATCTGGAACAGAACGGTGGTGCGGTTCTCGAACACCAGCGTGACCATCGGGCCGACGGCGAACCGACGTTCGCGCTTCAGCTCGATGACGCGCTTGCGCAGGTCGTCGCGAAAGCCGGCGTACAGCTTCGGTCCACGCACGTCGACAGGGATGATCTTCTTCATGATCGCTTCTCGAGCTGGTTGAAAATTGAAAAGGGAAGGCCGAGGGGCGCCTTCCCTTTTCGTTGTTGGTTGCGACGCGGGTTACTTGTCGAGCGTGTCGAGGCCCTTCTGAAAGCGACCGGCGTGCGACTTCTCCGCGCGCGCGAGCGTCTCGAACCACTCGGCGATCTCCTCGAAGCCTTCGTCGCGGGCGGTCTTCGCGAAGCCCGGGTACATCTTCGTGTACTCGTAGGTCTCGCCGGCGATCGAAGCCTTCAGGTTCTTCTGGCTGTCTCCGATCGGCTCACCCGTCGCCGGATCACCGACGCGCTTCAGGTAGTCGAGGTGGCCATGGGCGTGACCGGTCTCACCCTCGGCGGTGTCACGAAACAAGCCCGCGATGTCGGGCTGACCTTCCACATCGGCCTGCTTGGCGAAGTAGAGGTAGCGGCGGTTCGCCTGCGACTCACCCGCGAAGGCCTCTTTGAGGTTGGTGTGCGTCTTGGTGTCCTTCAGCTCCTTCATGTTCCGTTCTCCTAAAGAGGGGTGAACGGAAGCTATCACGCTTACTGCTCGACGCAGTAGAGCGACTTGGTCATGCTGCAAGCTAGTTCGCTGGCTGCACCACGACGTACATCGAGCCTTCCTTGCGCTGGATGCGCAGGAGGTGACCGCCCGCTCGATCCTGCGCGAGCGCCTTGGTGGCCTCGTCCGCGCTGGCGATCGCACGGCGATCGACCTCGACGATGACGTCACCTTCGTGCAGGCCCGCCTCCTCGGCAGGGCTGCCTGGCCGCACCTGCGCGACGACGGCGCCACGCAGCCCGCGAGGTAGCTCGAGGCGCTCGGCGATGTTCGGCGTCACGCTCTGGAGACCGAGGCCGAGCCTGCCGCGACCCGCAACGTCGTTCGCTGCGTGCTGCGTTTCGCCGGCTTCGCCTGGGAGCTCGGCGGTGGTGGTGGCGATGTGCTGCTCCTTGCCGTCGCGCCACAGTGCGAGATCCACCTTCTGACCGATGCCCTTGCCGAGGATGGTGCGCTGCACGGCCTTCGAGCCGTCGACGGATTGCCCGTCCACCTTGATGATCACGTCGCCCGCATGCACGCCGGCCTTCTCTGCGGGTGAGCCGTTCTGCACCTGGCCTACGATCGCGCCGTGCTCCGGGGCCGTGGCCCCGAGCGTCTTGCCCATCTCGGCCGTGAGGTCCTGCATCGCGATCCCGATGTACGGACGACGCACCTTGCCGCCGCTCATGAGCTGCTCCGCGATCGGCCGCGCCATCGACGATGGGACGGCGAAGCCAATCCCGCTGTTACCCGCGATCATCGTGTTGATGCCGATGATCTCGCCGTCGAGGTTCACCAGCGGCCCGCCGGAGTTGCCCGGGTTGATCGACGCGTCGGTCTGCAAGAAGTCCTCGTACTGCACCATGCCGAAGCCGGAGCGACCCTTGGCGGAGAGCACACCGACGGTGACCGAGTGGTCGAGGCCGAGCGGATTGCCGATGGCGATGGTCCACTCGCCGACCTGCATCTTGTCCGAGTCGCCGAAGCGAGCCGGCGTGACCTTGTAGCCCTCGACCTTCACGATCGCGAGATCGGTCTTGGGATCGGTGCCGATGACCTTGCCGGGGACCGTCTTGCCGTCGTGGAAGGTGACCTTCACTTCGTCGGCATCGGCCACGACGTGGTTGTTGGTGAGGATGAACCCCCGTTGCCCCTGCTGATCGATGACGACGCCCGACCCCATGCCGCGTTGCTTCTGGCCGGGCATCCCGCCGTCGCCATCGCCGTCCGGGCCGAAGAAGTGCTCGAACGGGGTCCCGCCGAACGGGTTGCGCCCGCCGCGCATGTTGCCCTTCAAGGTCTTGGCGACGCTGATGCGCACCACCGAAGGGCTGAGCTGCGACGCCACTTGCGCGAAGGTGCGGCCGAGTGATCGCGCCTCCGAAAGCTGCGTGGGGCTGGGCGGAGGAAGCGCGGGCTTCACGTCCGCAGCGATGGTGGGTGCCGGGGACGCGTTGCTTTGCTGCCAGCCCACCTTTAGATGTGACGCGCTGAACGCCAGGGCGCCCCCGAGTGCGATGAGACCCAAGCTGCCGAAAACCTTGGTGCTAGTTGCCATGTTTTCTGTCCCCCCGACGAAGGTCGACGATCGGTTCTGGTAGGTGATGTGGATCCGGGATGTGATGAGCAAACGTACCGCCTCAGTCTGACATTCCCGTTGCGCGTAAGGTTGCCAAAGTCCTGCTACCGTCAAGGGTTCGCTGATGAAGGTCCGCACCCAACTCATCTTGCTCATCTCGGTGGCGCTCGGGGTGACCACGTCGGTCTCGACGCTGCTGCGGTTGCGGTGGACGCGGATTCGTCTCGAGTCGCAGCTGAGTCAGACCGCGCAGTCCACGGCGGAGTCCATCGCCGGCGAGCTCGCGAAGCGCCTCCCCGATACCGATACCGATGACGACGTGAAGGACGTGCTGCAGAAGATGCTCGCGCGCCACCCCGTCGTTTCCGATCTCGAGTGGTCACCGGATTCGGACGAGGAGGTGGCGAAGACGTTCTCCATCCAGCCCGACATGGAAGAAGCCGTGGTCGCGCGCCACCCGCGGTCGCAAACGGTGCGGGTGCGGACGGAGCGACAACGCAAGGAAGACACACGCCGCGCGTTGCTCGATCACGGACAGTCCACGCGGCGGCCGGGCACGCGCGTGGTGGAGGTGCTCCTGCGTTCGAGCGGCGTGGTGGACCCTGCGCGCTGGCCGCGGCCGGTGCTGGCGCAACCGAGCCCCCCGCAGGGCAGAACCGTGCGCACCGGCGAGCGCGGCCAGACGCCGGTGTACGAGGTGAAGATGTCCGTCGATGCGAACGGTGCGCGTCACGGCGAGCTCACCATCGCCGTCACCCGCGCGCCCATCGAGCAGCTCATTCGCGACGAGAAGATCTCCTCGACCGTCATCACCTTCGCCGGCATGGCGTTGCTCGTGTTCTTCAGCTTCCTCGTCGTGGATCGCGTCGTGAGCCGGCCCGTGAACAAGCTCGGCATGGCGATGAAGCGCGTCGAGGACGGCGACCTGTCGCTGCGCGTGGAGTCACCGAGCAAGAACGAGATCGGCGGGTTGCAGCGTGGCTTCAACGACATGATCGGTCGGCTCGACGAAGCCGATCGCGAGATCCGCGCCTTCAACCGGCGTCTCGCCGACGAGGTGCGGGCTGCCACCGATGATCTCGCGGGCAAGAACGATGCGCTGAACCGGCTCAACCGCTTGCTGTTCGAGACGCGTCGAGATCTCGGCGACAAGGAGCGCCTCGCCGCTCTCGGTCAGCTGGCTGCGCAGCTGGCGCACGAGATCGGCACGCCGCTCGGCTCGGTGTCCGGGTATCTGCAGCTCGCGCTCTCGAGTGGCGAGCTACCGGTGCAGCAAAAGGATCGTCTGCACGTCGCCGTTCGCGAGCTCGGCCGCATCTCGCAGATCGTGCGCGACTACCTCGACTCCACGCGTCGCGTCGAGCCGGAGCGCGTGCGCATCGCGCTTCGCCAGCTGGTCGACGATGCGCTCGGGATCGTGGTGGGCGCGGGTGGTAGGCAGGCTGCCCAGTT
>JAYUBF010000270.1:0-12035 GCA_043741435.1 Myxococcales bacterium | reverse complement strand
GACAACCGAGTGTGGTGGTGCGCAACGGCGTTCTCTACCAGTGGTACACCGACGACACTACCGAGCTCCCGGCGCGCCGGCAGGGTCGCGTGTTCCTGCGCACCTCGCGCAACGCCACGGAGTGGAGCGAGTCGCGACAGACCAATGTGGAGGCGGCGTCCGTCGACGTGAAGTACGACGCCACACGCGATCAGTTCGTGATGTTCAACGTCGCAAACGAGCACCAAGCGACGAGCTACCTAGCGATGCGCGTGTCGAAGGACGGCGTCACGTTCAGTGATTCGATCACCGTGTGTGACTCGAGCTGCATGCCGGACTGGGCCAACAACCCCGGCATTAGCGGCGATGACCAAGGTCACCTCATCGGCGACCAGGTGCTCGTGGGCTACGCGGCTCCGTACGATCTTTCGTCGCTGTACACCAACGACTGCAATGTTGCGCTGTGGCCTTATTGCTGGGGCCATTGGAACCTGTACGTGCAACCGGTCTCATTGGTCCTTCCGTCACTCGGGCCGGATCTGACGTTCCTTCTAACGCAAGCGACCGGCTCGAGACACACCGAGCTGCATACCGCGACGGCGGTGAGCGACTACACGCAGTTCAACGCACACGTGGCCACAGGCATAGACCCGGCGGGTGACAAGACGAAGTTCGTGCGTGCTGACGTCGATGGCGATGGTCAGGAGGACCTCGTGATGCTGGCCCTGTCAGACACGGGCACCGGCACAGTCGAGATCCACTCGGTATCGGGATCGAGCGGTCTGCAGACATTTAACAAGCATTTGCCCACTGCGTTCGTGGCGAATTTCCCGCCCGATCGCGCATCGTACACGATGGCCGATTGGGATGGCGATGGCCGCGCCGACCTCATCCGTGTGCTGCGCTACGGCACGGGCACCAACTCGACGGAGATTCACGTGCTGTCGGCGGCGAGCCAGTATCAAACGTATCTTCTTGCCACCGGCACGGCGCTCCGTGCGGGCGCGTACGGCGGTAGCTTCGATTTCGTGGATTGGGACGGCGACGGCAAGCTCGACCTTGCCTTGATCCTCAGCACGTCGTCGGAATCGAACAAGACCGAGGTGCATGTGTTGACCGCCGCGAGTGGCTTCCAGAGTTTCGTTCTGCACGCCGCGAGCAATATCGGCCTACTTCGCGACGGCTGGGAGGCACACCTCCTCGACTGGGACCATCGCGGGTTGCTCGATCTCGTGGTCACAGGCATGCGCGACACGGGCACCCACACCGTCGAGCTGCACGTGCTCTCCGGCGACAGCAGCTTCCTGACGTATCTGACGCAGACCGGTACGGGTCTCAACGCGCTCCCCCCCTCGGCCCGTTTGCTCTGGCCCGGCAGCCGCTAGTTCCACCGACGGCGCAGGCATCAACAATGTCTGCTATGAAGCATGGGTCTACCATCGTTCGAGCAACCCGTCATAGCGAGCTCTCGCGCTCGCCAAACCGGCTACCATGCTGTGACTCGGCACCGCGCCCCGGATTGTAGTTCGCTTCGCCGTCGGACAGTCCTGATCACTTACGCTTGCGGGAGCCGTCGGCCTCGTATTCCTCGTCGAGGATGACCCTGCCGTCCTTGTCCCAGTGCTTGGCCTTCGTGCGCTTGTCGTTCGCGTAATTCTCGATCGTCTGCGGCTTGCCATCGGGCCACCACGACGTGGTGGTGCCGCGGCGCTGGCCCTTCTCGTAGGGCCTCTCGGACTCATGGCCACCGTTCTCGTAGAACGTCTTGTGCGTGCCGTCTGCGCACCAGTCGTTGCCACCCCATTGGCTGCGGCACATCACGAACGTGCCTTCCTCCCGCACCTTGCCGGTATCCCAGAACTGCTTCTTGTACTTGCGATCCTTCGCCTCGAAGGTGTCGCGTGACCTGGTCACGTGTCCCCCCGGCGCTAGCGGCCGACGAGCATACCGGAGTCTGATATGGTCCGCGCCCATGGCTCGCACGGCATCGCCCGACCTGCGCCGCACGTTGGTGGACGTGTGTCACCGCATGTATCGCCAGGGATATATCGCGGCGGGCGATGGCAACGTGTCGGCGCGCATCGATGACGAGCGCGTCCTGGTCACGCCGACGGGCTTTCACAAGGGCCTCATCACCGAGGACGACCTCGTCGTGGTCGATCTCGAAGGGCGCTTGCTACGCGGCGCCAACAAGCCTTCGTCGGAGTTCATGATGCACGCGCTCGCCTATCGCGAGCGTTCCGACGTGCGCGCCGTGGTGCACGCACACCCGCCCATGACGGTGGCGCTCGCGCTCGCGGGCGTGACGCTCGCGCAGTGCTTGCTGTCCGAGACCTGCCTCGTGCTCGGGCCCATCCTCACGGCACCGTACTCCACACCGACGACGGAAGAGGTGCCGCGCGTGTTGCAGCCCTACGTGCGCCAGGCGAATGCCATCGTGATGGACCGCCATGGCGCCCTCACGCTCGGCCGCGATCTGCTGGAGGCGTACAACCGCCTCGAGGCGATGGAGCACGCGTCGAAGATCACGCAGGCCGCGCGCGCCATCGGACCGCTGACACCACTGCCGTTGAACGAGGTCGACAAGCTGCAAGCGCTCGCCAAGCAGCTCGGCATCCCCCGACCGCCCGATCCTTGCACCCTGTGCAACGCCTGCTCGCACGGCAGCGGCGGTCCCATCACAGCAGCTGGCACCGGTGCGAGCGACGACCTGGTGGTGGACGCCGTGGTGCGCCGGTTGCGAGGGAGCAGCTGACGCGATGAGCCTCGGTCTTCGCCGCGACGCCGACGCGCTCGTCGAGAAGTATGGATCCCAACCGGTGCTCGACGCGCTGACGCCGCTTGTCAACGACGATCGCCGCGCGCGTCTCGACCACGTCATCGCAGGCCGCCTCGGGGGCGTGGCCGTCCTTCTCGAGAACCTCTCGGACCCGCACAACGGAGGCGCTGCGCTGCGCAGCTGCGAGGCCTTTGGTCTGCTATCGGTCTACATCGTGGGCTTGCCGCTGCGCTTTTCGGATCGCATCACGCAGGGCTGCGACAAGTGGCTCGACATCTACGAGTGCCCATCGGTGACCACGCTCGCGCCCGTGCTCAAGCAGAAGGGCTTTCGCCTGTGCGCCGCCGTGCCCGGTGCCAAAGTGGCGCTGGAAGAGCTCGATGCTCGGGCACCCACGGTGTTCCTGGTGGGCAACGAGCACGAGGGGCTCACGCCCGAGGCACGCGCTGCCTGCGACGTGGAGTACGCCCTCCCGATGCATGGCTTCTCGGAGAGCGTGAACCTTTCGGTTGCCACCGCGCTGACCGTCTACACGCATGCGCGTCGTCGTCGTGATGCCATCGGTGCGACGACGGACCTCGATGCGGAAGCTGCGCAGCGACTCCGCGCTTCGTACTACGCGCGCTCGGTCGACGGCGCTGCCGCCATCGTTCGGCGCGCGCTTGGTATTGCCCATCGCTGATCGCTCTGGAAAATGACTTCATTCGCAGGATCTTCCCGTCGCTGAGCCCGTCGGGTTTGCGTCGTGGTTGCCCCACCGTGGCTCTCTGCCTCAGCTCGGTTGCCTCGGTTGCCGGCGATCCGGGCGCGGCATTGCTGAATTATTCGAGAGATAGGCAGGGGCACGAGGCGTGCAGCGCTGAGCGACATGGAGCTCGCCTTGGATGTAGTAGAGCAACCGTCTTGCCTCCTGCCGGGAGACCTGGTCGGCAACTATCGCGTCGAACGAAAGCTTGCGGAAGGCGGCATGGGGACGGTGTATGTCGCCACCCACATCGTCCTGCCGAGGCGCGTCGCGATCAAGATCCTGAGACCCGAGCTCCTCAAGCTCGAGGGCGCTCGCCAGGGGCTCCTCAACGAGGGCTGCATCCTCGAGCGCATGAACGATCCGAGCGTCGCGCGTCTCTTCGACGCAGGCATGATGCCGGACGGTCGTCCATGGCTGGCGATGGAGCTGGTGGAAGGCGAGTGCCTCGCCGAGCTGCTCGCGCGTCGAGGCTCGCTCTCGGTCGCCGAGGTCGCGCCGATCATCGCGGAGATCGTGGACGCGCTCGCGGCGGCGCACATCGCTGGCTATGTGCACGGCGACGTGAAGCCCGAGAACGTGATCGTGTGCACGACCAACGGTGCGATGACCGTGAAGCTCATCGACTGGGGCATCGCGAAGAGCCCGAGCGGCTCGGTCCACGATGGCAAGATGGCGGTGGGAACGCCCCACTACATGGCCCCGGAGCAGGTGCGGGGCGAAGCGATCGATCGGCGCGCCGACGTGTATGCGCTCGGTGTGCTTGCGTACGAGCTCCTCGTGGGTGAGCCGCCGTTCGCCGGTGACAGTCCAGCGGAGCTCGCTGCCCAGCACCTCACGACGAAGCCACGTCCCGTGTGTGAGATGCGCCCGAACGTGCCACCCGCGATCGATGCCCTGGTTCAGAAGATGCTGGCGAAGGCGCGTGATGATCGTCCAATGCTCGAGACCGTTCGCGCGTGCTTCTCGCTCGTGACCGAAGCGCAACTGGCCGTGTCGGACGACACCGAGTTCGACGACGTCGAGGTTACAAGAGAGATCCCGCGCGTGGATGCGGAAGCCGAGACGGACCTCGCGCGCACCGATTCACCCCGTGCGCGATGGACGCCGCAGAGCGACCACCACGCGATCGCCGATCACACGACGCTGCGCCTCGGGCGCGTGGTCAGCTCTTCGGGAAAAACCAACGCGGCGGTCGCCGGCACCATCGCGCGCCGGACGTCCTGCTAACGGGCCGAGAACGAGTTCAGAACTGCAGCTGGATCAGCTCGTCCCCGGTGATCTTGCTCTCCTCCGGGACTCGCGGCGCCGGATGCTTGCTCTTGCGGGCGCGCGAAGGAGGGTCGACGTGCGGGATAGCTGACGCCTCCTGGCGCTCCGGGAGCCGCTTGAGCTTGACCGTGATTCGTTGGTCATCAGTGAGAGAGACGAAGGCATCCGTCGCGTGATGGCCCGGCTTCTCGAGGCGCAACGTGAGCTGCTCCGCGCGCGGTCGACGCAGCGTAATCGGCGTGCGACCGAGTTGTTGCGTCCCCGCGAATACCTCGGCCCCCGACGGCTCACTCTCGAGGTTCACGGTCACCTCCGCAGCGACGGGCGCCGCGCCGTGCATCGCGCGCAGCGAAACCAGCAGGGCGATGCCGATGACGACCATCGTGGTCATCGCGGAGGCGATCACGCGCCGGATGCGGCGCGTGCGCATCGCCTTCTGCTGTTGCTCGAGCAGCTGGATCGCGACGAGCGGCGGCACATAGTCGGTGGGCTCGACCTCGTCCCAGCGCGTCGCAGGCGGCGGTCGCTTGGGACTCGGGGCCGGCGACGCCGAGAGCGGGAGCGCTCGAAGAACGGTCTGCTCGTTCGCGTCGGCGACGAATCGAGCGTGATCAAATGGGCTCGGCGCGGCCGGCTTCCTGTCGGTGATCTCGGCGTCGGCACCGAAGAAGTTGCTCGCGACCTCCGTCGGTGCATCCATACCGAAGTCACTCGTGGGGGCCATGCCTCGAGGCGGCGTGATGACCGTGACCTCGCCGGAAATCGACCGCACGCTGTCGGGCCCGCGGCGACGGAACGGCGGCTCGGGCTGCACGGGGGTAGGCGCCAGCAGCGTCTCGATGGGCGGCATCGGATCGAACAGCGTCGGCAGCGCCGGCAGCGAGTCGAGCGGCATGGCGGGCTCTCCGATTGGCTCGGGCATCGGCTCTTCGAGCGGCGCCGCGCGTGCCACCGGGGGCGTGAAGTCGAGCTCGATCGGAACCGACAGCAGCTCCACGTTGATGGGCGGGAGCGGCGCGGCCTCAGCGTTGACCTCGGGCTCGGCCGCTTCGGCCACGAGGGGTTGCGAGGCGAGCGGATCCGCCAACGCGATCATGTAGTCGCTGGGTAGCGAGGCCTGCGCCGCAGCGCCACCGGGACGGCGCAGCGCCCACGCCATCTCGGTCATCGAGACGAAGCGGTGACGCGGGTCTTTGGAGAGTGCGCGCAGGATGACGTTCTCGAGCTCGGGCGGAACGTTCGGGTTGAGCTGCGACGGTGGGGTCGGCGCGTCGTACACGTGGCGCACCAGGGCTTCGCCGAAGGCAGCGGCGGGGAACAACACGCTGCCGGTGACGAGCTCGTAGAGGATGCAACCGAGCGCGTAGATGTCGACGCGGTGATCGATGCTCTTCGATCCGCGTGCTGCCTCCGGGGCCATATAGTGCGGCGTGCCGAGGATGCCGCCCGCGTGGCTGAGGTTGGCCGTCCCTTCGCCGGTGATCTTCGCGAGGCCGAAGTCCAGGACCTTCACGCGATCCTTGCCGTCGCGCTGAACGATCATGATGTTGTCGGGCTTGAGGTCGCGATGGATGACGCCCCCGTCGTGCGCCGCGGCGAGGCCCTCGGCGATCTGCGCGCCGAGGTCGATCGCGCGCGCCGTCGAGAGCTGACCGACCCGCTTCATCAGGCTGGTGAGGCTCTCGCCATCGAGGAGCTCCATGACCAGATAGCACCCGACGTCTTCGGCTTGTCCGTAGTCCTCGAGCTTCACCACGTTCGGATGGAGCACTCGCGAAATCGCGCGCGCTTCCGCAAAGAAGCGGGCGACCATCGCGGGGTTCCCAGCGGTTTCGGGGTGCATCACCTTGATCGCGACTTGCTCCCACCCGTCCGTACGCTCGGCCAGGTACACGACACCCATGGCGCCACGGCCGATCTCGCGGATGAGTCTCCAGTCACCGATCTGTTGGGCTTGCTCCGACAATTCCCACTCCTGCCTACCCGGGTCCCTAAGCAAGTACTGTTCCATACGTGACCCACATCTTTCCGCGCGTGTTTACGAGGACATCTGTGATGTCTTCCGCAAAAATCGAACGCTCGTTGGGGCCGGTTGACCCCGTTTACGTCTGGAATCCGAGTCTTGCAGACGCCGCGATCAGGCGCCGAGGGCGGCTGCGAACAGACCCACGAGGTGCAGCGGATTGTGGGTGGCCTCGAACTCGACGAGCTTTTTACCCACCGTGTCGGCGGTGCGGCTGGTGACGAACCATGGCGGCTTCGGCAGGATCGCGAGCTGTCCGTGGAGGAAGCCGCGCGGCATCGGATAGAACGAGCCACGCACCACGCTCTTCTGCGCGCGGTCGAACATCAGCGTGTTGTGGACGATGCCGATGCCACTCTGTACATCGGTGAGCGTGTGTCCGGGGAACGCGCCCCAGCTGAGCTGACACAGGAGGAAGCCGACGCCGGTCCAAGCGTTGACCGCGACGCAGCCGTAGCGAAGCGCGGCGATCGCTTGCTCGAGCTCCGGGCCGAGCTGTGCCTCGGTGTGCGGGTGCACGAGGACGTTGGCGCCGAGAGTGCCCCACAGCCTGTCGTTGGCGAAGGCGACGGCGGCTTTCAAGAACGCGCTGGGGGTGGCGCCCGGCAGTCGAGTGACGGAGAGAACGCTGCCGAACGCCTCGATGCAGAACGCGGGCTCTTCGGGGTTCGTCGGCGAAAGGTCTGCCACGATGGTGCGCGCGGTGGTGCCGTCGGTGGCAGCGTTGAGCTCGACGGCTTGCGGGTGCGCCTTCACCGCGGCGTGCTGGCGCGCGACCGCACCCGGGTAGTACGCCTTGCGGTTGGGCAGCGCCTTCATCACGCGCTGCACTTCGGCCAGGAGCGCGTCGGTGTGCGGCCATTCGTCGGGCAACACGAGCACCTGCGCAGCGATGCAGTTGAAGCCACCGTTGTGCATCTTCATGGTCGCGATGTGCTCCGCCTGATACCGAAGATCGGCCGCGGTCCATGGGCCGGGCACCACGATGACCGGGCTCACGTTGCCGAGCTCGCTCGAGATGGGACGCGTATTCCGCGGCTCGCCTCGCTGCTTGCGCGCAGCGCCGTCGGCGCCGGTGCCGAACACGATGGCGTCGTGCGTGGCTGCACTGCCGGTGATGTGGAGCGTCTCGACGGCCGGGTGGTTGGTGAGATACTCGCCAACGTCGGCACCGCCGTACACGATGCGCAGGTAGCCGGCGGTGATGAACGACGCGAAGGCCCGCTCGAGCAGTGGGCCCAGGTACTCGTTCACCGGGTTCATCTTGAGGATGCACACCTCCCCCTCGGCGAAGAGCTTGTGCATCACGTCCATGGGTCCGATCGACGCGATGTTGCCGGCACCGAGCACCAGCGCCACCTTGGCGGGTGGTTTCCGCCGATAGAACCCCGCCATCTGCGACGGGAGCGAGGCCACGCTCACGTCGGGCTCCATCCACACCTCGCCGCGGATGCCGTTCAAGACGAGCCCGTCGTAGAAGGTTTGCGGGAACACCTCGGCCACCACCTGCCCGTTCGGGCGCACGCGGACCGATCCCGGCGCGAGGCGAGGCGCGCCGTGCTGCGCGATCTCCGTCAGCGTCGTCGCGTACTGGCGCGCGCCGTACAGGAGCGCCCACGGCCCCGAGAGCCATTCCTCGCCGGCCCAGGGGGAGCCACCCGGGATGCCCTTGGCCGTCATCGCGGCACGCACCCATTCCTCGGCCACCTCAGCGGTGCGCAGCAGCAGCTCCTCGCAGAAGCTGATCTTGTCGGCGAGGCGCAGCTCCGCCCACGCTTGCTTGCGATCGGCGAGGACGGCGAGCGCTTCGTCGATCGACTTGGTGGGCGTCGGCTCCATGACATGCAAGCTTGCCCGAGGCACAAGCGGAGCGCTAATGCGCTAAAGTGCCTGCCCGGCATGAGCACCGAAACCGCAACGCGCACCGCTGCCGACGATGCCGACGATCTCCGGCGCATGGGCTACATGCAGGAGCTTCTGCGCGACATGGGGGGCTTCTCCAACTTCGCGATCAGCTTCTCGGTCATCTCGATCCTCACCGGCATTCCGCAGTTCTTCGGCTACGGCCTCAAATTCGGAGGCCCGCTGCAGATGGTGGGCGGGTGGTGGCTCGTCTCGATCTTCACGATGACCGTCGCGATGGCCATGGCCGAGCTCGCGAGCGCGTACCCCACGTCGGGCGCGCTGTATCACTGGTCCACCATCCTCGGGGGGCGCGCCCTCGGTTGGTTCACCGCGTGCTTGAACGCCGTCGGACAGTTCGCCGTCTTGGCCGGCATCGACTACGGCCTGTCGGTTTTCATCGTCAACGCGACGGGTCTGCCGAACCAGCGCAGCATTCTCATCCCTTTGTACGCAGCGTTCTTGTTCTCGCACGCGCTGCTCAACCACATCGGCATCCACGTGGTGTCGCTGCTCAACAATTTCTCGGCCTGGTACCACATCGGGGTCGTCGCCCTGATCTTGGCTGCGCTCGCGATCACCGGCTTCGTGCAGCCCGTGAGCTTCCTCGCGACGACGCACGCCGGCGACGGCTACTCGATCGGGTACAGCTTCGTGGTCGGCTTCCTCATGTCGCAGTGGACGCTGTCCGGCTACGACGCCTCGGCGAACGTGTCCGAGGAGACGCAGAATCCTCGCAAGACGGCACCGTGGGGCATCTTCCTGGCGGTCGTCATATCGATCGTGTTCGGCTCGATGCTGCTCACAGCCGTCACGCTGTCGGTGCCCGACCTCGAGCAGGCCGTCGCCTGGGGTGATGGTGCATGGAGCGAGGTCTTAAAGGCGCGTCTCGGTACGCGCTTCGGATCGTTCCTCACGTTGCTGAGCGGTGGCGCGATGTGGATGTGCGGCCTCGCCGCCATGACCTCGGCCTCGCGCATGATCTACGCGTTCTCGCGCGACGGGGGGCTGCTATGGTCGAAGGGCCTGGCCACCATCAGTCCCACGCATCGCACGCCATCGAATGCGATCTGGGCGCTGGCCGTGCTGGCGATGGGACTCGTGGCGTCGGTGAGCCTCTATTCGGCCGTGGTGTCCGTCGCCACGTTGGGCCTGTACTGCTCGTACGCGTTGCCCATCTTTGCGCGATTGCTCGCGCGCGCGCGGGGTCGCGACGCCGTGCGCGGGCCGTGGCACCTCGGCGCCTTCAGCACGATCAACGCCGCGATCGCGCTGTGCTGGATCTGCTTCATCGTGGTGGTGTTCGTGTTGCCGCCGAACGCCGCTGCCGGGCAAGCGCTCGGCGGCGTGTTCGTCTTCCTCGTGTTGGTGTGGTTCTTCGTCGCAAGACAACGTTTCGTCGGGCCCAAAATCGAGATCGTCGAAAGCTCGCAGAAGGAGAGTGCGCAATGAAGCGGTACGACATGCTCGTCGGTGGAGAACAAGTTGCTGCGCGTTCGGGGGCGGTGCGAGAGCTGCGCGATCCCGGCAACGGCGAGGTGGTGGCCACGGTCCCCGAGAGCAGCGCCGAGGACGCCAAGCGAGCGATCCTCGCCGCGCGCCTAGCCTTCGACACGGGTCCGTGGCGCAGCGTGAGCGCGCTCGATCGCGGCAAGATCTTGTTCAAGGTGGCCGACGCGATCCGCGCCGAGGCCAAGATGCTCGCCGAGCTCGAGGTGAAGGGCTGCGGCAAGCCTCTCGCCGAAGCCGAGTACGACGTGACCGACGCTGCCAACTGCTTCGAGTTCTACGGCGGCCTCGCCACCAAGATCCACGGCGAGACCATGAGCGTCCCCGCCAATTCCGTGAGCTTCGTGGTGCGTGAGCCCATCGGCGTCTGCGGTCAGATCATCCCGTGGAACTACCCACTGCTCATGGCGTCGTGGAAGCTCGCGCCTGCGCTCGCCGCCGGCAACTGCTGCGTGCTCAAGCCCTCGGAGCTCACGCCGCTGACCGCGCTCGAGCTGGGCCGCATCCTCACCGCCTGCGGCCTGCCGCCCGGCGTGGTCAACGTCGTCACCGGTCCCGGTGCCGGCTGTGGAGAGGAGCTCGCGACCTCGACGCTCGTCGACAAGATCGCGTTCACCGGCGGCACCATCACCGGTCGCAAGATCATGCAGGGCGCCACCAGCAACATCAAAAAGGTCACGCTCGAGCTCGGCGGCAAGAACCCGAACGTGGTGTTCGCCGACGCAGACCTCGCGTCCGCGATCGACGGCGCGTTGTTCGGTGCGTTCGCCAACCAAGGCGAGGTCTGCTCGGCCGGCTCGCGTGTGCTCGTCGACGAAAAGATTCACGACGAGCTCGTCGCCGGCATGCTGGCCAAGATCGAGCGCATCAAGGTGAGCCACGGCCTCCTAGCCGGCTGCAAGATGGGACCGCTCGTGTCCGCCGCGCATCGTGACAAGGTGGAGAGCTACATCGCCATCGGCAAGCAAGAGGGTGCGAAGCTCGTTACCGGCGGTGCGCGGCCGAAGGGCGCTGGCTTCGACAAGGGCAACTACCTTCAGCCCACCATCTTCGACGGCGTGACGCCGCAGATGCGCATCTTCCGCGAGGAGATCTTCGGACCGGTGATGACGGTCACCACGTTCAAGACCGAGGAAGAAGCTATCGCGCTCGCGAACGACTCCGAGTACGGCCTCGCCGCCGGCGTCTGGACGCTCAACGTGAACCGCGCGCTTCGCGTCGTGAAGCAGATCCGCGCTGGCATCACGTGGGTGAACACGTACCACCCGACGTTCAACGAGATGCCGTGGGGCGGCTACAAGCAGAGCGGCATCGGGCGTGAGCTCGGCTTCTACGGCATCGAGGGCTACCTCGAGACGAAGCAGATCAACATCAACCTCGATGAGGCGCCAATCGGCTGGTACTAGCTGGCGGTGCGCGACACGGGTTGATCAGCCTGTGTCGCTGCCGCGGCGCCATCCCGTCGCGAGCAGCCACGTACGCGCGGCGGGAACGCGGAAGCTGAGCAGCGCTTCTGACGAGTACGGGTCGACGAACGTGAGGCGCACGGCTTCGTGCCGTTGCGCAGCGTGATGACGGAAGTTGTGCCGTACGTAGCCGAGGGCGTTGCGAACCTCGGTCGGCGTGCGAAGCGAACGTGCGTGATAGCGATGCGCGATCACTTTTCCGTTCGAGCCCATGAGCGTGTTGATGCCGCGAGCGATCCGGATGGCGAGGCTGCGCATGGTCCGAGACAACGAACGCTTGTCGTCGGCTTCGACGAGCAAGTGGATGTGGTTGCCCTGCACGGAGAAGTGAACGATCTGCGCTGAGCGCCCGTTGGCGGT
>JAYUBF010000269.1:0-3777 GCA_043741435.1 Myxococcales bacterium | reverse complement strand
GCTTACGCGGATGCTGTCGACGAAGCACAACCGCACGGTGCTGCGCGAGATGCTGCTGGAGGTGGCGGCGCGGCGGATCAAGGCCGAGCGCAAGGGGCGTCGTCAGGAGCGCTCACGCGGGTTGCACGTTCGAGTCCAAGTCACACAGCACGCCGCGAGCGGCGGCTCGGGGCTTGGTGGATCGAAGCTTGCTTGTGCTCGACGCAAAGTTCGCCTTCACGAGCTCACCGCTGGACGAAGCTGGAGAATGATCCCGATGACACGATCCCTGATGGTCCTATCAATCGCCACGCTCGCTGGCTGCGCTCACACCGGCCAGACCAAAAAGGACCCGCCGATCGCGTCGAGCGCGATGGGGGGCGGCGCGCGCGGAGCCGCATCAGACACGGCGAGGGCGAGCTGCACGACCGACGCTGATTGCGGCGCGAAGCAACTGTGCATCCGTCAGCGGTGCGTCGACGTGACTGCCGATCTCGCCGAATGCGCGATGCTCCGCGTCCATTTCGCGCTGAACTCGTCTGAGATCGACTCTGGTGACAAGTCCTCGCTCGAACGCAGCGCGCGCTGTCTCAGGGCGGACCACGCGCTCCACGTCACCATCGAGGGGAACGCGGACGAACGCGGAACCGAAGAATACAACCTCGCACTCGGCGACCGCCGCGCGACCGCGGTCGCGAAATGGCTCGAGTCGCTGGGCGCCTCGGCGAGCCAGGTGAAGACGGTCAGCTACGGCAAGGAGAACCCGCTATGCACGGAACATGACGAGGCGTGCTGGTTGCAAAACCGCCGTGCCTCTGTGAAGCCCAAGGTCGTCTCCGAGCTCAAGCCACGCCGGTGAGGGTCGGGGGCCTCACTCGTTACGCGCCCGGCTGGCCCGGAGGCCAAGCTCGCTGGACGTCGAGTGCCAAGAGCGGCGTCGGTACCTCGCTTGGTGCGAGTGGCCGTGTATGGTTCACCGTCAGCCACGGGATCCTCAACGAGGTTTACTACCCGCGCGTCGATCAAGCTTGCACGCGCGACCTCGGCTTCATCGTCACCGACCGCAGGAATTTCCTGTCCGAAGAGAAACGCCAGGCGCGGCACGAGATCGTCGCGATCGCGGATGGCGTGCCGGCGTTTCACCTCACCAACACCTGCAGCGATGGTCGCTATCGCATCGAGAAGGAGATCCTCGCCGACTCGCGGCGCGAGGTCGTGCTCCAGCGAGTCCAGTTCACGGCACTCGCCGGCAAGCTCGCCGATTACGCGCTCTACGCGCTGCTCGCGCCGCATCTCGGCAACTGCGGCATGGGAAACACAGCATGGGTGGGCGACGTCAAGGGGGCCCCGATGCTGTTCGCTGAGCGGGATGGCACCGCGCTGGCGCTCGCCTGTGACACCGACTTCGCCAATCGATCCGTTGGATTCGTCGGTGTCTCCGATGGCTGGCGTGATCTCACTGCGCACAAGCAAATGATGTGGCGCTATCAGCGGGCGGAGAACGGCAACGTCGCTCTTACCGCTGAGATTGACCTCACTGCGTCGGCCGGCCGCTTCGTTCTCGCGCTCGGCTTTGGTCGCACCTTTGGGGAGGCGGCGCATCGCGTGGCCGCGAGCTTGTGGGGTGGCTTCGAGCGAGCGGCCTCCGAGTATTGCCAGGACTGGGAGGCTTGGCAGCGAACCCTGCGCCCTCTCGAGCCTCCGATAGCAGGACGACGGGACCTGTACCGTGTGTCCACGGCCGTTCTGAGGACCCACGAGTCGGAGCGATTCCCTGGCGGCATCATCGCGAGTCTTTCGATCCCGTGGGGGTTCGAGAAGGGCGACGGCGACCTCGGTGGCTACCACCTTGTCTGGCCACGCGACCTCGTCGAGAGCGCCGGCGGGCTGCTCGCGGCGGGTGCCGCGGGCAACGCGAACCGGGTACTCCGATATCTCGCCGTCACTCAGGAGGCGGATGGGCACTGGCCGCAGAACATGTGGCTCGACGGCACGCCGTACTGGAACGGCGTGCAGATGGACGAGACCGGCTTACCGATCCTGCTCGTGGACCTGGCGAAGCGGCAAGGCGTGCTCGACTCGAGCGAGCTTTTGCGGCTCTGGCCGATGGTCCGAAGAGCGGCGGGGTTCCTGGTGCGCAACGGCCCCGTGACCCAGCAAGATCGCTGGGAGGAAGATCCGGGCTACTCCCCGTTCACCTTGGCGGTCGAGGTCGCCGCGCTGCTGTGCGCCGCCGAGCTCGCGGACGTGCACGAGCCCGCGGTGGCCGAGTATCTCCGTGAGACCGCCGACGCGTGGAACTCTGCCGTCGAGCGTTGGACCTACATTACCAATACCGAGATCTCCCAACGCGTGGGCGTCGACGGCTATTATGTGCGCATCGCGCCGCCCGAGACGGCGGAGTGCGCCTCGCCGACGCACGGCTTCGTCCCGATCAAGAACCGTCCAGTCGAAGACGCGCAAGGGGCGGCAGCCGAGATGATCAGCCCCGACGCGCTCGCTCTGGTTCGTTTCGGGTTGCGCGCGCCGGACGATCTACGCATCGTGAACACCGTCCAGGTCATCGATGCGATGCTCAAGGTCGAGACGCTGACCGGTCCGGCGTGGCGTCGCTACAACGGTGACGGCTACGGCGAGCACGAGGACGGCCGGCCCTTCGACGGAACCGGGACTGGTAGGCCTTGGCCGCTGCTGACGGCTGAGCGCGCCCACTACGAGCTCGCGGCAGGTCGGCAGGCCGAGGCCGCGCGGCTAAGAGACACCGTCGCGTCCTTCGCCAACGAGGGTGGGCTTCTTCCTGAGCAGATTTGGGAAGTGGATGATCTGCCGGAGCGCGAGCTGTTCTACGGCAGGCCCTCAGGCTCGGCGATGCCCCTGGTCTGGGCCCACGCCGAATATGTCAAGCTCTGTCGCTCGCTCGCCGACGGACACGTCTTCGACACCCCGCCACAGCCGGTGCAGCGCTATCAGGTCGAAAAGGTCGAATCGTCACTGTCACCGTGGCGGTTCAACCATAAATGCTCGGCTATTGTGGCCGGTAAGATTCTACGGGTTGAGGTGCTCGAACCCGCTGTGATCCACTGGAGTTCCGACAGCTGGCGGACGGTTTTCGATTTGCAGACGCGCGACACGGGTCTTGGGATCCACGTGGTCGATCTCCCCACTGACAAGCTTCCGGTCGGCGTTTGCGTGCGCTTCACGTTCAGGTGGCCACGCGCCGATCGATGGGAAGGCGTTAACTTCGTGGTAACCGTTGGCCCAGGCGAGCCCCAGAAATGAACCCTTTTGCCCAAGCCTTCGGCTTTTTTCACTGGATAGGGATCAGTCACTACCTGAATCTCCTCTTCATCGGCTTCATGGTACGGAGCGGGCTTGAGATCCTCAGTGCTCACCCAAAGCTCTACTGGAACGACGGTTGCCAACCTGGAACCGAGTGGCTGAAGTTCACACGTAAGCAGATGCCCCGAGACCGGCTCTGGACAGCCGAAGACGAACAAACCGAGTTTCCGTCGTGGATCGCACTGCCCGGAAAGCGCCAGCTTGGAATGGGGCGTCACTGGCATCTCTTTTGCGCCATCTTCTGGCTCCTCAACGGTCTTACGTACATCGTCCTTCTCTTTGGCACGGGCGAGTGGCGCCGTTTGATCCCGACCTCGTGGAGCGTCTTTCCCGAAGCCGTTCACGCAGCATCGACCTATCTGAGCCCACCTTATTCACGCCAGTTGCCGTTCGCGTAGCGTAGAAAGCGGACGCGTCTCGGTGGAGCATGGTAACGGCGCAGTTGAGAGCAATGCCGAG
>JAYUBF010000268.1:0-12323 GCA_043741435.1 Myxococcales bacterium | reverse complement strand
GCTACGAATGGTTTTGGCACGATTTCCAGATCCGTTCTCCGCCCATCGGTTCACTTATATCGGTAAGGCACTGTCTCATCTCTTATTGGCACAGAGGGTCCTGCAATAAAGATCCCAATTCCTCGCGAATTCAAGCCTCTGCGGCCGCTGAGATCAATGGCGAGCGGTTTGATGGGGGGGCATAGTCCGCCCGCACGTCGATGTAAGTGGCACGCTTCGCTTCGAGGTACTCGAGGTCGTTGCGCACCGACGTGAGGAGTCCTTGAGCGACGTTCACGGTCTGCTTCTGTGGTTGATCTCTTTCGATCGTCAGCACCGTCTGGTTTTCGTCGACCATCGGTGCCGGCCTTGGGTCACTGATCCTGATGGAAGGAAGCCGTTCATCGCTGGCCCGCTCGTTCACCACCGCCCACGTAGGCGAGGCAAGCAGCGCCGCGGCCTGTCTCTTCGCTTGACCAGCAGTCGTCGCTTCGATGTTGAACCGGCCGATCAGAGTGGCCTTGGGGAAGCCCCGTGAGATGTCGAAGAGGTCCACGGACATCTTCCGGTCAGCCCCGGCGGAGAAGGAAGCCGGAGGAGGTGTCGTTGCGAGATGCTGCGCGCATGTGCTTAACGCGCCTGGTTCAAGAGCTGTGGCGCCATCTGTTGCAGCAGCGTCGGTGACGACGGGGCTTGCGAAAAGAGGAGGCGACGACCCGTGACCCACCGGCATCGCGTTAGGGTCGGGCGCTGGGCGGTACCCCGGCGGGGGAGTACCGTCGGACGGAGGTGGCCCCAAGCTCACCGGAGGCGGCCCGTAACCCGTCGGCATCGCGTTCGGGTCGGGCACTGGGCGGTACCCGGGCGGTGGCGGCGGTGCCAGGAACTGCGACGACGTGGGGAATGGCGGTGGTGGCGGCGGCAGGATTTGTAACAGGGGTGGTCGCGGAGTCTGCGGGTCGGGCGGAGACGGGACCGATGGCAGGTGTGCGATGACTTGCTGAGGTTGCGGGATGGCAGGTTGGGAGTTGATCGCGGGACGAGCACCGAGATCGAAGTTGTTGTCGTCGTTGAAGAACGCCGCGCACCGCTTTGCGTTCATGCGCGCGCTGCTCTTGCCGAACAGGTGCGCTTTTACGGCCGAGAGCAGGAGCTTCCCGCCGCGCTTGTCGTAAGAGCCCATCATGTGGGCCGCGGTCAGGTCGATGCTGGTCGTCTGTCGACCGCACTGCTCCCATGTTGATGGGACGAACTCGAGGCTGGCGAACTTCCCCGTCCTGGGTTCGGCGACATACTGCGCCACCACTGGCGGGCCATCCGGCGGTTGGTGGATCCGAATCAAACGGGCCCTTCGGTAGATCTCTTCCGCCTCGTCGGCGAGCGGACCCTTGAGGACGCCATGTTCGCGAGCCCAACAAACCCAATCAGGGTCGTGAAGCATCACATCCGGCAGCGTCTCGCCGCGATGGGTGGTTCCGAAATTCACTGGAGTCCATTCCATGTTCATCCTTTCGGCTCAAGCACGAGCCAGTTTGATCTGTCGCTGCCGGGCGGGAGCTTCAACAAGTGCGCGCGCCGATTCGACGTGCTCCAGGGGAACGATCACGAGGTGCCCGACACAGCCGGCCCGGCAATCAGCATTTCCAAAACCGAGAACCGGTTCGACGAAGGGAAGTGCCGCAAGCGCCTGGGCCACGGTGCATTCGTCCTCCTTCGGCCGACCCGGTCGCACGATGGCGTCGACCGACGTGGCCACCGTGGTGAGGTGGTCGACGTTCCAGTGACGCGTCTTGCGTTTCCGTTGGTGTCTGCGGACGCGGCTCTCCAGCCGCCCGCCTTGGGCGCTACCGATGTACAGAAAGGCGCGGCCGGGTCCGACGCTCACGGGCGCCTTCCTCTTGGTGAAGACGACGACGGCTTCGGTCGAGAAGCGAAGGTCGAGTACGTAGATCCCGGATGACGTGGTCGCCGTCATCTGCCCTGGCCCTTTCGGTGGGCACAAAGGCGATCCCATGCGGCGTTGACCTGCTTGGAGAGCTCGAGGTCGCCGCCGCGGTCAGGATGCGTCTCCAACATGATGACCTTGTAGATCTTGCTCAGAGTCGAATCGGCGAGGATGGAGAACATCTCGTCGTACGGGCTCGGGACCGGGGGTGCCATTGGAGGAATAGGTTCCGGCGTAGGGGGCGCTTGGTATGGGTTCCACCAATCATTCGGCGGACGGGCATGCGCGCTGGCCGGCGGCGGTTCGAGGACCGTGACGCTGGCGAAGTGCGCCCGCACCAGGTCCTCAACGATCTGGCGCCACGCCAGCCCAACCTGCCACTGGAGCACCGTTGGGTTCCAGCGGCGGCTCGAGCTGGGCACCCGTTGCTTCAGCTGGTCGACGAAGGATGCGTCGTAGGGCGTTTGGACGCTGATGCACGACTGCTCGACGATGATGATGGCATCCATGTCGCCGTAGTCGTCTCCGGCGCGCGCTCTATTGCTCATTCGGACCTCGGCGGCTGGCCATGACTTCGGCCAGCACCGCAGGGGCTACGCGGATCGAGTTGAGTACTCGGACGTGTGGGAGCTCGCCCTGGGCGCAGAGCTTGTAGACGGTCGCGGTCGACAGCCGCAGCTGTGCCGCCACCTCGCGGATGGTGAGAAGGGTCTCAGGGACCCCCACCAGCCTGGCTCTTTTGCTGCAGCCTTCTTGCAGCAAGGGTGCAGCAAAAGTTTTGCTAAGAGCTGCTAACGGCGGAGATGGCTGGGAAGCTGCATGCTCGCCAGGCGGAGCAATAACAACAGCTTGTGAGCTATTGCGAAGGGCTGCTACGGTCTGCGACGGGGTCTGAGCGGCTTTGGGACCAGGATGCCGCAGGTTCAAATCCTGTCACCCCGACTATTTTTCACAACTTGCGAAGCGCCAACGTAACTTCTCAAAAAGTGGCGGCGGCTCTCAATCGAGTCGCTGAATTCGTGCAGTATTGGGCGATTTGACGATGTGGCTGCCTTGGCTGACGTCACTTTTTGAGAAGTTACGCCACCGTCAGCCAATCAATCGATTTTACGAAGTTCCTGATTTGGCTCGGCGGGTGCATAAATGGCAATCATGCGCCCCGCCGTGCTCTCACTTCTTCTGCTTGTAACGGGCTGTAACACCAACGACAGCACCTATCGCGACACCTGCTCCTTTCCTCACTCCCACGCCGGCGAGAACGCCGGGGCCTGCGCCAGCCCCGGCGAAGAGTGCTCCTACGACACTGAGGAGCGGACCTTCGACTGCGTGTGCGTCGCGCCCGAAGGGGTGTTCGAGTGCCGTGGCGGCGCGATCGGTACCTGTCGTGGGCGCGTGGCTGCGGGCGAGCCGTGCGCCGGAAGTCCCCTGGAGGGATGTGAGCCTTATGTTGGGAGCGCCATCGGGGGATGCGCGCCGTCGCTGGACGCTGGTGATGTGGGGACTCGGTGCTTCTGCGAGGATCATCACTATCAGTGTCGAAAGCCGACCGACGCGGCGTCGAGTCCGACTCCGTCCGGTGGCTCGTAGCGATCTCCGCTTGCTGCGACGCTGGTGCGCCGCGAGTCCCCAGCCGTGGGCGCATTGCGGTGCAGGAACAAGTTCCGCCACGAGCATGGGGTCGCAGACAAGCGGGAGCGCGGCGGACGCGTGAGCTACCAGCTGCTCGAGCAGAAGCTCGGTCACACCTTCGCCTCGCAGGATCTGCTCGAGGTCGCGCTCATGCACAAGTCGTTCCTCAACGAAAACCCCGACTGTGGTCGCAGCCACAATGAGCGCCTCGAGTTCCTCGGCGACGCCGTCGTCGACCTGGCCGTCGGTCACTTGTTGATGGAGCAAGATGCGGCGCGCAGCGAAGGTGAGCTCTCCCGTCGCCGCGCGACCGTCGTGTCGGAGGCGAGCCTGGCGATCGTCGCGCGCGAGCTCGACCTCGGGCCATGGTTGTTCCTCGGCCGTGGCGAGGAGCAATCGGGGGGGCGCCAAAAATCGTCGGTGCTCGCCGACGCGCTCGAGGCCGTGCTCGGCGCCATCTATCTCGACGGTGGCTTCGTCGCTGCGCATCGCGTCGTCGCCGGCATCTTCAATCGCCGCATCGAAGCGGCCGGCAAGGCTGCGAACGAAGACTGGAAGACGCGCCTGCAAGAGTCCGCTGCGCGGCGGAAGCTCTCGGTGCGCTATCAGCTGCTCGGTACGTCCGGTCCCGATCACGACAAGCGCTTCGAAGTGGCAGCGATGATCGGCGACGTCGAGCGCTCGCGCGGAGAAGGTCATTCGAAGAAAGAAGCCGAGCAAGCGGCCGCCGAGCTTGCGCTCGCCTGGCTCGCGCAGCTCGACCGGTCCCCTATCGCCTAGCACGACTGCGTGAGGTACTCGTGTTTCGACAGGACTTCACTCACCGAGCGCGACGTGCCTGTTGGCCGTATAGCGCGTTTCCTACGCGTTTCGTGCCCGTCGTTTTCACCGCGCGCGTGCGACTCGAAGAACCCACGAGCGACACGAAACGCAGGGATTGACGTTGCTGCTTGAGCAGGCTGATCCCCCGACGGTAGTAGTCGAGATTGGTCATGAGATTGTCACGCGGCTCGAACCCACCCGGAAGCCACTGCAAGGTTGCGAGAGCGTCGGTCAGCGAAGTACCGCGTTCGTGTGACATCTGTTGCGCGGCCTCGATCAGGCCCCGCACTCGGACCAAGCTATTGCGATCAGCGACGAACGCTTGCGCGGTTGTCATCGGCGTTCCGACCTGGTCCCGCAAGGAGCTCGCAAGCACCTTGTGATTGTATCTTTCCAACGGAGCCGAGGGCGACACGCGTCTTGCCCACAGCAGGTTCTTCTCTTGACCGGGCGCGGCGTTCCGCTTGGTATCGTCGATCAACACCACATCCGCCAGCGCTCCATCGCCTACCACCACGCGCAAGTCCTTGTGGCGCAGAGCCTCATACCCATCGGGACCGTTCACCATCGCGGAATGGACCGAGAAGGCGATGTTGCGAGCCGACTGGCCATCGGGAAGATGGATGGCATCGAGAGAACGCTCGATGATTTCCATGGGCTTCGTGCTGTAGAAGCTGACCTTGGCTCCCGGGATGGCTCTGAGCGACGCGAGAAACTCGCCTGCACCATCGGCGACGATGCGATCGGTGCCATCGACCGTGCTGCGGACGAGCTTTTTGGCTGGTCGATCGGCTCCGGCCCAGTCGAGCAGCACGTTATCGATGTCCACGACGAAATGCGGCGCCCCGGCCCACGCGGTGGGCGACCAGCAAGTCGCACCGAGCGCAGCTGCCACTGCGAGGATCCGGAGGTTGCTGAAGATATTCATGACCAGTGCGACTGCAACATGGGGACCAGTGGGACGCTACCGCAAGTCTCTGACACTTCTCAGCTGGTGCCGACCCTCACGGCCCCAATACCTCACCCCCGGAGTCAAGAGACCATGGCTGTGGGCCATGCCACCCGACACCTTGGGCGAGTGTCCATGGGAGGTCTGAAAACTAGTGCGGAGGCGCGTGCGGTGGCATTCCCGGCGGTAGTCCCTTCGGAGGTGCCCCGGGCCCAGCCTTCGCGCTCGGTGCGAGGTCGGCCGGCTTGCGGAGCAAGCGATCGATCGCGAACTTCTTTGCCTGCATCACTTCCGGTGGCTTCGCGTGGCCCGGACCCTCGACGGTGACGTAGTAGCTCCCCTGATCCTTGGTGAGGCCGCCCACCTTGAGGACGTCTTTGCCGCCAGCCTTCAGCGTGATGGCCACGGTGGCGCGTGGCTTGTCGAGCTCGGTCTTCACCGTCTTGTCGGTCACGAAGTGGTCGGCGACGAGCGTCTCGACGCCACCGACGAGCGCCTTCACCTTCGCCGCATCCGTCGCGCCTCCGCCTTGAAGCTGCCAGGCGCCGTCTTTGTTGTGCAGCACGGTGGTGTCCTTGCCTTGCACGACGTCGAGCTGGGTCACCTCGTCGGCCTTGTGCGACAGGAGGCGCTTGTCGCGATAGTCGATGGGGGCATACGTGAGGCGATCGAGGAGATACTTTTTCACCACGTAGACGGTGGGCTCGCCCACCTTGCGCACGTAGAAGTCTTCGTCCTTGTTGCCACCGATCTCGACGCCCACCTCACCATCCTTGGTGGTCGCGGCGACGACCAGCGACGGCGGCTCGAGGCCCAGCTCCTTCGGCTTGGGATCATCGACGAAGTCGGCAGCGCGCAGACTCTGCAGAGCCTGCACCACCGTCGCGGGTTGCGAGTTGTCGAGCGCGTCGCCAGCCTTCGGCGCATCGCCCGTCGACGCGGTGACCTTCCACGTCGTCGTCAGCCTCTTCGGCTTGTCAGCACCAGCAGCGTCAGCCGCCGCAGGCTCGACCTCGAGCACGAGGCTGCTACCGCCCGGCACGCTGATGGCGAGCTTGGTGACGTCGGCCGGCGTGATCGGGGCCACGATGTGCTCGCGCCAATCCTTGAGCGGCTTGTTGACGAGATACGTGAACACGTTGCTCGACTGCCACACCTGGTTCTGCCCCGGCACCCTGAGCATCGTGTAGGCGTTGATGCTCTGACCCAGGATCATCTCGTAGGTGTTCGTGCCCAAGGTCACCTTGAGGTGTGCGGAGCCCTTGTCCGCAACCTGCATCTCGACGTGCTTCGAGATGTTCTCCGTCGCGATGTCGCCGAACGTGAGCTTCTCGAGACCGTCGGTGAGCGCCTTGGCTGCTTGCGCATCGGCGGGAGAGTCGATGGGCGAGGTGATGCGCCAGCTCGTGCCTTTCTTGGCGAGCGTGATGTTCTCGTCTTTCTGCGTCGTGATCTCGAGCTTCGTCACGTCCGCGGCCTTCAGCACGGGGATGGGCCGGGGCTTCGGACCTTTGCGCTCGCCCTTGTCGTGCGACCCGATGGTGGCGTACGCGACGATGGCAGCGACGACGGCGAAGACGACTGCGTAGAGGGTTCGTTTTTCCATGACTAGATTTTTGCGTTCCGGCGACGCGCATTGCGCATCTGCCAGCGGAAGACACCGAAGAGGATGAACAGCAACGGAACACCGACGATGTTCCCGTACTTGATGAGGCTGCGCGTGCCTTCCTTCTCGATCTGGAGCGGACGCGCCTGCACCACTTTCTGGCGCAGCGCCGACATGGTCTCGTCCTGCACCAGCCAGTCGAAGATCCCCAGCGCGAAGATCACGTCGACCTGGTACGTCGGGATCGCCTGCATAACCTGCAGGTACTCGTCGGACACGAAGTTCGAATCACCGACGACCACGATGCGCGGCTCACCGGTGGAGTTGTCGAGCGCCTGCTCCTCGCCCGGCGCGAGTGACACGTTCGGCGACGCGGGTTCCACTTTTTCACCCTTCGCGTTCGGGTGCGCTTTGCCCGCGAAGAACGAGGTCAGCTTGCCCTTGGCCGCGAATGCGTAGGTGAACGGTCCCTTGTCCGGCTGCGGCTTGAGTGGCGTCTCCGGATCGAACACGAACATGCCGGCTTGGTGCCACGCGTCGGAGCTGCTCTGTGCCAACGCCGAGACCTGGAGCCCGGCCTGCTTGTCCTTCACCTGCTCCACCGACGAAGCCATCGGGAAGATGATTCCCTTCAAGCGCGCGGTGATGGTGTTGGTGCGATCGAGCTGCGTGGCCACCGTGAACACGGGGCTGCTCTGCAGCATCTGCCTGCCCCGGACCGTCACAACTCCGGCGGAATGCAGCTGTGGCTCCATCACGATGTCGTCGTGGATCTTGAAGCCGTAGTGCTCGAGCAGATCATCGAGGCCGTGATCGTTCTTTCGACCGAGCTGCGGTTGGTCGTTGCCCGGCATCTGTTGACCCCCCGGCGCTTCCACCACCATGCCATCGACGAGGAACGCGACCGCCTTGCCCTTCATCAGGAACTGGTCGACGACGAACTTGCCACGTTCGGTCATCGCCGTGCGCGGACCTGCGATGACGAGCGCGTCGCCGTCTTCCGGCAGCAGCTTGTCGGTGAGCGACACTTGCTCGACCTGATAGTCGTTGAGGAACTGGCGCACCATGCTGAGACCGTTGTGGCCCTGCTGTTGCGGCGAGCCGTTCGGCAGCAGCTCACCCTCGGACGCGGCAAAGAGCAGCTTCTTTTTCTTCACGGCCATCATCTTGATCAGCGTCGATAGCTGGAACTCGAGGCCCTCGGGCCCCTTGATGTCGGGGATCGATTCCACGTTTCCTTGGTACTGGATCGCGAGACCCAGATAGTTGGCGCCGATGGTGAGCTCGTCGCTCGTCGCGCCGGTGCGCGTGATCTTCGGAACCTTCAGCTTCTGCGCTTCGTCCTGGATGAGCTTGTCGTCGTCGGGGGCGAGGGCTTCCCAATCGAACTTGCCCTTGGAAGCCCGCGCGTACTCCTCGAGGAGGTCGCGCACGTAGCGACCGGTTTGCTCGTCGTGCGGCGGCAGCTTCTTCGAGATGAAGGCCTTCACCGTCATGCGGTCGCCGAGGTTGCGCACCAGGTCCTTCGACGCCGGCGACAAGCTGTAGATCTTGTCCTCGGTGAAGTCGACGCGCGCCGAGATGCGCGTGGCGGCAACGTTCACGGCGACGAGCGCCAGCAGCACCACGATCACGTAGACCACGGCGTTGGCACCGGTGCGTGCCTTGTTCATTTCTTTACGGGCGTGTTTGCGATCTGGGGTAGCCATCAGCGCCACCTCCGGCTCTCGAGTGAGGCTTGTGCGATGAGGAGGCAGCCTCCCGACAGCGTGACGAAGTAGAGGACGTCACGCAGGTCGATCACGCCGCGTTGGATGGCATCGAAGTGTCCCGCGATGGAGATGGCCGCGCAGATGCGGGCGATCTCGGGGGGAAACACAGACGATAGCTGCCCGAGGATGAAGAGGAAGAAGCCGATGAACAGCGCGACGAGCGCCGCGATGATCTGGTTCCGGGTGAAGGCCGAAGCCATGAGGCCGACGGCCGCGTAGGTGGCGGACATGAGCAAGAGCCCCACGTAGGCGGCGACGGTCGCACCGGCATCGAGCGGCCCGACCTGCGCGATGGAGATGGGCACCGTGATGGTGAGCAGGTAGAGCACCGCGAGCAGGCCCGTCGCTGCCAGGTACTTACCGAGCACGACTTGCCAATCGGTGACCGGCATCGACAAGAGGAGCTCGAGCGTGCCCGACGCGCGTTCCTCGGCCAGGAGCCGCATGGTGAGGAACGGCACCATGATGAAGAGCAGCAGTGGCGCCAGGCCGAAGAAGCCGCGCAAGTCGGCCTGGCCCATGATGAAGACGCTGCTGAAGAACAGCGCGCCCGACAGGATTAGATAGACGGAGACGACGAGGTACGCGATCGGCGAGTCGAAGTACGAGGCGAGCTCTCGCCGTGCGATGGCCAGCACGTTGCGCATCAGGCCCTTCCGCTTTCTTTGGCGTTGGGGGTGGTGAGCTTGCGAAAGACGTCCTCGAGCGTGATGCGCTCGGGCGTCATCTGCAAAAGATCGATGTCGCTGGCGGTCACGAGCACCTTGGCGATGTCGGCCCGGGGATCGGCGCCAGCCTTGGCGACGATGCGGTACTTCGTGGCGCCGTTCTCGCGACCGATCACGTCGACGCTCTCGATGCCGTCCACGTGGGCGAGGAGCTCGCGGGGTGCCTTGTCGTCGCCGCGTGGTCCCGACACCTCGATGAGGATCTCGCTCGCACCCGAGGCGCGGCGCGATAGCTCGTTGGGAGTGCCGTCGGCGGCGATCTTGCCGTCGGCGATGATGAGCACACGCGAGCAGGTGGCTTGCACCTCCTGCATCACGTGCGTGGAGAAGATGACCGTCTTCGACTCGCCGATCGACTTGATGACGGCGCGGATCTCGACGATCTGGTTCGGGTCGAGGCCGGTGGTCGGCTCGTCGAGGATGAGCACTTCGGGCTCGTGGATGATCGCCTGCGCGAGGCCCACGCGTTGCCGGTAGCCCTTCGACAGCTGACCGATGAGCGAGCCCAGACGATCGCCGAGGCCGCATTGCTCGACGGCGCGCCGCATGCGAGCTGGCCGGCCGTTGCTGATGCCGCGCATGTCGCAGATGAAGCCCAGGTACTCGAGCACCGTCATGTCGCGATAGAGCGGGGTGTCTTCCGGCAGGTAGCCGACGCGGCGCCGCACCTCGACGCTCTCGGCGTAGACGTCGTAGCCGGCGACCTGCGCCATGCCGCCCGTGGGCGCCAGGAACGAGGTCAGCATCTTCATCGTGGTGGTCTTGCCGGCACCGTTCGGTCCAAGGAACCCGAGGACTTCACCGGAACGCACGTCGAACGAGATGTTGTCGACGGCAGCTCGGCCGGTGCCGTAGCGCTTCAGCAGTCCTTCGACATGAATCATCACGCGATCGGAGGAGGAGGTTGAGGTTGATCTATCGGTCATGGATGGTTTCCTGCCCGGAAGAGATCTCCGTCGGGCTACGCGGTTTTATCGGGGTCCGCCGCCGCTCGCAAGAGCCTTTGCGCGCTAGCCGGTCACGTAGAGACCATCGATCTCCGCCACGCGTTGGCCCAGCTTGGCGAACCATTTCGCAAACCACGCTTCGATCTCGACGGCTGGCTTGCGGCCGCGGCGCTGGATGCGCGCGGCCACGGCATCACCGATGGTCCGTTCATCGCCCGCGGTGAGCGCCCCGTCCTCGAGCCGCGCCAGCACGACGCCGACTTCTGCCGCGCGAAGAGGCTGCAGTGCGAACGCCTCGTCTCCGTCGAGGAAGGCGGGCGACAACAACACGCGCGCGGCGATCGTGCGGGCGAGCGTACCGAAGTCGATGCCCGGCGAAGAAGAGACGGCTTCGGCCGCGCTCGCCTGGCTCACCCCGAGATCGTCGAAGAAGAAGACGGGGATGCGGGATGCCGACTCGAGCGCGGAGGCTGCAATCCGGATGTCCGCTGCGCTGCGAAAAGGTCGTGCCCCCGAGGCTGGCGGCGTGTCGAGCACGCGCGCCATCTGTGGACGTCGACCGCGCGTCCCGACGCCCCGCAGCGCGGAGACCACTTCGCGATGACGACCATCGAGGAGCAGAGCAGCCGGCTCGCCCATGCGCACCCGGCCACGCACGAACAACGTCTCGGCCAAGCGACCCAGCGACGAGGTGAGCGTGAAGCCCGCGCGGAAGATGCGCTCCATCGGCACGGTCCGCAGCGCCGTGGCAGCACGCTCCGCGGCCCCGGCATCACCACGCACCAGGAACTCGAGCCCGAGGCCGAGGTACGCGACCACGTCGTCGAGCACGCGGCGCGCGGCGGCCATGTCGGCGAGCTCCACGCGATCGGCTGCGATCGCTCGGTTGAGCAGCGTGACCAGCTCCGCGTGGCAGCGTTCGAGCTCGCCTTCGCTCTGTAGCGACGCCAGTGCGAGACCGAGGAGGCTCTTCGGCTCGATGCCGTCGGCCACGAGCGCTGGCAGCGCCGTGCCCGGCACGGCAATCGCGCCGGCGGGCGGCACCACCGGCTCACCGGCCGCGGGGATCTTCACCGACGCAAGCGCCAACGGCCGATAGATGGTCATGGCCTCGCTCGGATCGGGGAAGCCCATGTCGGCCATGCGACCGCTGCGAAAACGGAACGACCACTCCTCGAGGTCCGATGGGAGCTCCCAGCGAGCGCCCATGAGCACGCGACGCGCCAGCGACAGATCCGCCCGGTAGAGATGATCGACGAAGCGCTCGAACGACTTGCCATCCTCCCCCGCGACGCGAACGTCGAGGAGGTAGAACGTGTCGGGCGTGGGCCAGAAGCGACCCTCGGGCTCCTCCGGCACTTCGTCCTGCGTGAGGTCGTACACCGCGGCGTGCTTCTGCACGTAGAGGGCGATGAGCTCGGGGTCCACCATCTCGACGACCTGCGCGATGCGCTCGTAGCCTTGTGTCGTGAGCATGTCGATCCAAGGACGCAGATGATCGATGGAGAGCTCGTCGCCCACCCACGCGTCGAGATCGAAGAAGCCTTGCAGCTGCTCCGGCGTGGCCAGTCCCACGAGCTCTTCGGCGTCGGTGAGCCCGACGTCTTTGATGGCAAAATAGAGGTCCTGCACCGGCAGCGACGGGATCAGCCGATCCGCGTTCGGGTCGGCCAGGATCGCGTCGGCACGCCGGGTGGTGCGCGCCCGGGCCAGGGGCGCGCGGAAACGGCTCAGCGGGACGATCTCGTCGGTGTTCTTCGGGGAGCCAGGATCGTCGGTCGCCATACGCGGGGACCGGAAGGTAGGGGTTGCGCAGAACTTGTCAAGCGAGGCGCCACCTTGAAGTAGGCTAGTAGTCCATCTCGCAAGTGTCGAGCATAAGTACTGTCGCCCTCAAAGCTCGCTCCGGACACACGAATACCGTCGAGCTAGCCAAGCGCTTGATA
>JAYUBF010000267.1:0-3878 GCA_043741435.1 Myxococcales bacterium | reverse complement strand
GAAACTGAGCGCGCGCGACGCGCGTCGCGGTCTCGAAAGGTGTGTAGGCCCCGGTGTTCGGGCCGCCCCAGGCGCCGGCAGGCAGCGCGGTCAACATCGTGGCAGCGACGAGCAACGGACGAATCGGAGCGTTCATAATGGGGGTCCTTGGCAAGGATGAGCCGACACGGGGTGCTTCTGCAGAGCTCATGCCATCGAGGACGCGTGACACTTCGCATCGTTGCGGCGCTGCCACTGGCGACGGCAGGAGTCGCCCTGAGCAGGTACCTACGAGAACCGCGTCGTGTTCGACGATCCGGCGATAACGAGAACCTCGTGCAAGCGGAGTCGCCAGCTCGGCCTCTGTCGATGCGAGGGATACAGCAGGATCAAGCCGTCATCGAACAAAACTGCGAGATCGGTCTTCTACGTGTGCGCGAGCGCGAGCGTCGCGTCGTGGCCGGCCACGAATGCGGCGCGCCAGCGAGAGGACCGACTGGGTGAGCAATGGATCCACGCGCGCCGGAGGCTACAACACTCCGAGCTCGACCAATTGCGAACGCATCTCGGCCACCGGGTCCTGTCGCGACCGCACCTCGAAGGCCCGCCAGCCTCGTGCTCGGGCGGCGGCGATGTTGTCAGGTAGATCGTCAAAGAAGATCACCTGCTCACCGGTGCGCCCGCTGCGCAGCTCGAGCTGGCGGTAGATCTCGACCTCGGGCTTGCGCGCGCGCAGCTCGTGGCTACCGAGACGCAGCGGAATGCGCTGCCAGATCGCGTCTTCCGGCGCCGACCAAGAACCCATGATCTCCCAGTGCCGAAGGTTGGTGTTGGAGAGGCATGCGAGATCGATCTTGCGCGCCGTGAGATCCTCGAGCAGCTGCACCGCACCGGGATACGCCCCGTGGACGAACACATCCAGGCTGGCGGCGATGTCGTCGCTGCTGCAGCCGAGCAGCTCCGCGCTGAGGTCGCAGAAAGCTTGGGGTGAAATCTCGCCTCGTTCGAGCGCGTGCACGGTCGACGTGATCCGTGTACGCAAGGTGGCTGCATCTGCGCCTTCGCGCATCTTCGCCTCCACGCGCAACGCGAGCTCGGCGCGCTCCGCCCGATGAAATGCTTCCCCCCAGCTGTTGCAGATGCGCACGAGGACTCTGCCGAGATCGAAACAAACGAGGTTGCTCACGCTGTAACTCACGACATGGATCCTACTCGCGCCGACATCACCGGCTCAAACCGCGTCGATGGTAGTCGCGGATACGGTGTTCCCGAAGGAAGCCATGACATGGTAATCGCACCATGCGTGTAAACCTTCTCCTCGTAGCATTGTCCGGGATCGCTGTTCAGGCTGGTGCGAACGTCGCGCACGCGAAGCGCGCCAAGCCCGCCGAGGTTGCGGCGCCGGTGGAGTCCGCGGCCGCGCGCGCGATGCGAAGGGCGATGGCGGACGACACCGGTGCGCGGCGCGACAACGATCTTCGTGCACCGACGTTGCAGACCGCAGCAGCGGGCGAGGTGCCCGAGACGCAAGAGCGAGGGCCGAACGAGCTGCCGAAGACGGCCGAAGCAACTGCGCCACTCTCGGGCGTGATGGAAGAGCTCATCGCGCGGCAGATGCAGCGGAACGGCGCAGGTCTCGACCGCTGCGTCGCCGAGCTGCGCGCCCGTGACCCGCAGCTGCGTGGCGAGCTCACCATCAGCGTGAGTGTGGTCCAGAAGCGCGCGTCAGCGACGATGGCTGGAAGCAGCGTCGTGCGGGGGGATGCCACCTTCGCCGATTGCGCCGCCGAGAGCACCAAGACGATACGCCTCACCCTGCCCGACCTCGTCTTCTCGTGGCGCGTTCAGCTCGGCCGCTGACGCCGGGTCCTCCGACCATCATCGCGCTGCAGCATGTCGCTGCACTGTCAGCGATGCGCGGGATCGGAGGCGACGGAGCTGAGCGCCACGTCGGTCACGTCGTCGAGTGCCCAGGCTATGGCGTCATCGACGGCACCGAAGAAGCGAGTATGGATCGAGTCCTGTGAGGTCGTTTTGGCGTCGGCGAGGAGTGCAGACATGATTCGCTGCGTTCGGACATTGGCGCCCGCGAAGGCGAGCCGCCGCGCGAACGGGCCAGCCTCCTCGGGAGGATGTTGGCTGATGAGGGCTTCCGCTGCTGCCTCGGGCATCTTGCCGAGTCGACTCACGTCGGTGACGTAGTTCGATCTTCGTCCGCGGCCGACGTGCTCGTAGATGAACGACGCGACGTGGTGCGCTTCCTGTGCGCTGACGTCGCCCACCCAAGAAATTCGCACCGTTCGCGGTGGCAGAAACTCCACCTCGTGCAGCCCTATCATCACGGTCCGACTGGAATCACGCACGAACCCTCCCCTCCACGGTAAAACCCCGACCGCGCCAGAGCTTGCCTCGTTCTGCGATCTACCACAACCTCTTGCCGGTCCATGGCCGCCACGCGCTTCTTGCAGATCGAGCCGACCACGAGGTGCAACTTCACGTGTGGCTTTTGCGCGGGCCGCGCCATGCCGCAGACGGACATCAGCGCCGCCACGTACGCCCACACGCTGGTCGCGTTTCCGGCGCTCGAGCACCTCGAGCTGCAGGGCGAGGGTGAGTCGCTCATGCACCCTGCGTTCTTCGACATGGTGACCGCCGCGCGCGCGCGTGGCGTGCGGGTGTCCTTCATCACCAATGGCAGCTACCTGACGCAAGCGAACGTGGACAAGCTGCTCACCGTCGGCATCGAGCGCATCTCTGTTTCCATCGAGTCGGCTGACGAGGGCATGTTCCGCAAGATCCGCGGCGGCAAGCTCGACAAGGTGGTGCGCGGGATCGAGACGCTGCTCGCGACGCGCGAACGATTGCAGCTCGATCGTCCATCGGTGGGCTTCGCCATCACCGTATTGCAAAAGACACGCGGCGAGCTGCCCGCGATCATCGCGCTGTACGAAAGGCTAGGCCTCGACGGTGGCGTCACCATCCAACCGCTCGAGCGCAAGGCCGACTACGCACGCGGCTACGACGAAGACATGCAGAAGCAAACACTCACCGACGAAGAGGTCGGCGACGTGTGGACCGAGTTCCTCGGCGACAGCACGATCCGCGCTCTGCAAAAGCGCAAGTCGAAGGTGCCCGGCTTCTACGACGAGCTCATGGCCACCTGGCGTCCCGGCAAGCGCCGTTGCCCATGGCTCGACGAGGGCGCGTTCGTCGGCAACGACGGTCGCGTCACGCCATGCTGCATGGTGAAAGATCCCAAGCACGCTCTCGGCCAGATCGGCGTCGACGCGCCGGAGGTGATCACCGCCCGTCGTGATGCGTTGCGCGACCAGCTGGCCGACGGAAAGATTCCAGCGCCGTGTCAGGGCTGCGAGCTGGCCAAGTTCTCCATCATCGGCAAGCGCGAGCTCATGTACTGGGGCGTGCGAGGCCTCTGGCAGCGCTGGTTCGGCAAGCTGGGCTCGCGCCCCGAAGACCGACTGTAGGTCGGCTCTAGGTCGCGACGCCGGACGACGGGGTGTTGCGCGGATCGGCGACGGAGATCGGCGCGCCGTCGACCTTGGGTACGCTGTCCTTCGGCAACCAGAACACGTTGAGCGACTTGCCGACCTGACGGAACTCGCCGGTGCTGTTCACCCGGAGGTACCAGCCGGCGATGACCTCGGTGCGCTTGCGATCCTGGATGTTGAAGATGAGCTGGTGGATGGAGCGCAACGCCATCGACAGGCCGAGACCCGCGCCCGAGGCTTTGTCCTCGGTGCGCAGCTGTGCGTTGTCGAACGCGCGCGTGAGGTACTCGCGCACCGTGCGCTTCTCCAGCTGTCCGAAGTTGTCGGTGACCGACAACATGAGGCGCTGGCCGTCGCACCCGTAGCTGATCTGCACGTGCTCGTTGGGCT
>JAYUBF010000266.1:0-3908 GCA_043741435.1 Myxococcales bacterium | reverse complement strand
ACCACGCGAAGGCGTGGACGATGTTGCTGCTGATGAGCGTGCCATCGACGTCGAAGAACGCGGCCGCGCTGGTGGGAGACGGCGGCGCGTTGAGCATGCTCGTCTTTTGCCATGGGCGACGGGCCGCGAGCAAGCCTGGCCCACGTTTGACGATCCGGTTAATCGACGTCAAGATGCCGCCCATGATCGCGGGAGAGACCACGGCGCCGATCGAGCTGCTGGAGCCGTTCGAGCGCGCCGTGTTCCAAGCGATGGACCTGCTGCAGCGACGAGGGCGGGGTCTCACGGAGCTCTGGCTGCGCACGGTGTCCGTCGGCTGGATGACACTCGGCTCGCGCCACATGATGCGCCCGGTCGGGATCGATCGCCTCGCCGGGCTGCGCCGCAGCGACGGCATCTTGCTGGTGTCCAATCACCGCAGCTTCTTCGATCTCTACATGCTCACGCTGCTCATGCATCGCCACACGGAGCTGCGGCAGCCGGTGTTGTGCCCGGTGCGCGCCGATTTCTTCTACCGGAAACCGCTGGGTGTCGCGGTGAATCTCCTCGTCGGTGGTGGCCGCATGTTCCCGCCGTTTTTCCGCGAGCCCGAGAAGCAAGATTTCAACCGCTGGGCCATCGAGCACGTGGCGAACGTGCTGAGGGGCGGCGACGTGGTGGTGGGCTTTCATCCCGAAGGTCGGCGCAACAAGAACGAGAGCCCGTACGAGCCGTTACCGGCGCAGCCGGGTCTGGGCCGCATCATCATGGACTCGTGGCCCATCATCGTGCCCGCGTTCATCAACGGACTCACCAACAACATCCTCGGTGATATCGTCGGTAACTTCACCGGCGAGCGCAAAGTGGTCGCCGTGTTTGGCGAGCCGATCGACACCACACCCTATCGCAAGATGGGCAACCGACTCACGTCGCACAAACGCATCGCCGACGACGTGCTAAAGAAGGTGTACGCCCTCGCCGACGAGGAAAAGGCGGCCCGCGCCACGTGGACATAGTCGTGGGGAGCCCGCACCCCGACCCTGGACGGCGGAGTCGCCAGACCCGGATGTAACCAGCTGTTTTCTCGAAACAACAAATGGCATTCACATTGCTAAGCAGTCGACCATGCTTACTCAACGCGCTGTCAGCCGCCAGTTGTTGATCGTCACTTCTGTTTTTGCAGTCGTCGGGGTGTCGCACATCGCGCGAGCGGGGAATCTCTCCTCAGGCTTGAAGAAGAGCGTAACGACGCTCGGCATGCGGCTCGTGCCGACCCGCGTGTCTAGAAGCGCGAATGGCTCGGTCGTTCTCACCCGGTATGGCGAGCACAACGGGGAGCTCACGAACATTGAACGCATCACCAGCACGGACACGCTCCTGCGGCACGAGGTCCTCAAGACGAGCATCGTGGACGGTGATCGCCGCGATCTGAACCAAGTTACGCAGGACACGCCGTGGGGTAGCTTGCTGACGGAGACCCGACGTGCTGGAGAGCAGCCGGTGTTTTCTCAGTCCGCCCAAAGCACGTTCAAACCGATGAGCTACCGACGCGGCCTCTGGCTCGCAGTCAAGGAAAGCCCGGTGGTCAAGACGCTCGTGGTCGGCGCCGTGTTCGGCGCGGGCAGCGCATTCGACGCCGGGATGTTCGAATACATCGTCAACGGACACGCTGCGACCCCCGAGGCAATCCATACCATCCAGTTCGGGCTCAAGCTCGGTCTCGGCCTCGGGGTGCCGTTCGGCGCAATGCTCAACGCGCGCGCGGTTCATTCTCGCACCGTGGAGACGACCCACACGCCAGCGCGCGTCGAGGTGATCCCGGCGTCGACGACGACCAAGGAATATTAGGTCGCGATTAGCGACACCTCCGGTCAGCTGCGAAGCAGCTCGTCTATTGTGAGACGGTCAGCTGCGAAGCAGCTCGTCATCAGGGCTGCACTCGATGACGAGCTCGCAGCCTTCGGCCGACCAGGTCTCGCGGTGGATGGTGCCAGCCGGAGATTTGAGGACCTCGCCGGGATTCAGGCGCACGCCGTCGATGACGAGTGAGCCCTTCATGACGTAAAGGATCTCGGTGCCCTTGTTGATGTGCGCCAGGATTCGGCCGTTGGGCGCGAGCCGCACGAGCTGCAGGCGACGGCCCGCTTCTTCGTTGATATCGAGGACCGAAAGCCCTGCACCGACGTCGCGCCACTTGCGCTCGTCGATCGAAAACTTCTCGCGTCCGTGAGCCAACTTCTCTGCTTTCTCGCTCATGCCATCGCTCATGTTCGTAGAGATCTCCCAGGCCCGATCAAGGCGCGAAGCCTACCGCGCGGCGAGGGCTAAAACCAGGCGAATCACGGGCGGAGGGAAACGGTCTCAGGCACCGACGTGGTGACGTTGCCGTTCGCGTCGGTGACGCGGATGAAGAAGCTGCGGTCGATGGCGCCTCGCCCGAGGTGGATGGCGGCGCCCCAGCGGCCATCCGTGGAGGACGGGCACATCGGCATGCTGCGCGTCTCGCCGTCTCCGTCGCGCCAGATGGCCACGACCTCTTGCAGAGGGTTCTTGCTCACGACGAGCGCCTGTAGCTCCACCACCCCGTCGCGATCGTAGTTCGCGGCGATCGGGGCCACGGCCAGCGCGGTGGTCTCAGGCGAACGCACCTGTGCGCGCAACACCACTTCGAGCGACGAGGCGCGATTGCCACCAGTGTCTTCTGCCACGGCCCACATGCGCACGTCGGCCGCCACGCTCGGCACCGCGAAGTTGGCGAGCTCTGCATCGAGCGAGCAGGGGATGGGTCCTTCGCCGCACACCGTGACTTGCTCGTCGCCATCGACCACGAGGTGCAGCTCGATCGCGGCGAGCGCTCCGTCGGCATCGTGCGCGCGCACCTGGACCAACGTGCCCTGTCCTCTCGGATTGGCCACGGGTTGGAGCATCTCGACGCTGGGTGGAGTGGTGTCCGAGCGTCGATCGCCGAGCTTGTCACGCATGATGACGACCGAGCTCTGCTTCGCGCGACCGCAGATACACGCGCGCGGACCGCCTTCGCCGCACGGCGACTCCTCCTCTTGGAACTCTTTTTCGCCACACCCTTCGACATACGTCATCGGGTCCTTGCAGCGGTAGGCGTGGTCGAGGGAGAACGTGTGCGCGATCTCGTGCGCGCCCACTTCGCACAGTGCGCGGATGTTGCTGCCGAACAGATCGCTGAACACGAAGACCGGCGTGCCGTCGATGACGTCGCACGCGCTGTTGTCGATGGGAGCGATGCCACCCGCGCCGGTGGTGATGCCGAGCTCGGTGCCGCGACCGCCGAAGTGCGCTTCGATGTAGCCCTGACCGACGGGACGGATGTCGGTGATGGCGACGTCGTAGCGGGCGAACTGATCACGCAAGCAGCTCCGCAGCGCGCGCCACTCGTCGTCGCCCTGCTGGAAACCGCCGAGCGTGGCCGAAGTGAGGCCTTGCGCGGACACCACGCTGGAGGCGCCGGCCTCGGCGTCGTCGATCCCGGCCACGTAGGTGCGCGCGCTGCGATTGAGGTAGACCACGCGCGTCTCACCCGCCGGGTGCGTCACGCGGTGCTCGCGCACGGGCACGGGCGCGGTGAAGCCGTGCGTGACTTCGCCCGCGATCGCTTGCCCGGGCCCCGCACAAGCCAGGGCCTGGTCGCTCTCCTCGACGGTGGTCGGGGCGCATGCGCCACCGCCCAGCGCCAATGCAGCAGCCACGACCCCCGACCACAAACCATCCATGCGAAGATGCATGCGCGGTCATCGTACAGGATTTCCCCGCATCATGGCCAAGCCAAACTACATCACGCCAAAAGGTTGGAAGGCGATCATCGACGAGATGACGCAGCTGCTTGCCGTCGAGAGACCGAAGGTCGTACGCGAAGTCTCCGACGCTGCGGCAGAAGGCGACCGCAGCGAGAACGC
>JAYUBF010000265.1:0-3921 GCA_043741435.1 Myxococcales bacterium | reverse complement strand
CCCAGCGGTAAGGCTTCTTCCACCGTGGGTCCAGGTCGACGGTGGTCTGGAGATAGTTCTCGAGCCAGCGGAAGTCGTGTGCGCCTTGCACCTGTGCGCCGAAGTAGAGGACCGCCCGCAGGTACACGATGTCGGCTGCGAGCTCGTGGTGGCCGAGCGACATGGCGGAGATCGCTTCCGACCGTGGCAAGAAAAGGACGTCTTCATCTGCGAGCAGCTGCGCGCGCGCGTCGTCCGCCCGCTGGTGGCCGATGACCGCGGCTGCGATGCAGGCGGCCACCACGACCGTTCCCCAGATGACGCTCGACGGTTTCATGGGCGCTCACTATAAAAGAAAACGCCCGCGATCCGAAGATCGCGGGCGTAGGGTTTCGCGGGGCGCGAGCCCTTACTCGATATCGTTCACGGAGTAGAGACCTGCACCGCCGGTGACGTTGTTCTCCACGGTGATGGAGCCGGTGCGGGTGAAGAGCGAGGTGGTGCCGTCGCAATCGAGATCGCCGCGCGCTTCAGCCGAGAAGGTGGAGGTGCCCTCGGTCCCGCCCGAGAGGTACTCGTAGCTGTAATAGAACGGGTCATCCACCGAGAAGTTGAGGGCAGTCCAGGTGTTGGTGCGCCACACAGCGGCGACGGTGGCGGGATTGCACTTGCCGCCAGTCGCGGCGCAACAGGCGTTCACCGCGGCCGGGCTCCACGTCTGCGTGTCTGGAAACTGACGCGCGATGATGGCGCCCGACGAGGTCGCGTGCTCGCCTTCATAGTACGCAACCGACGAATCGAAGAGCTTGCGGACGTTCATCGTCGCTTCGACCGTCTTCGAGCGACGGATGTATTTCATGAACGCCGGGATGGCGACCGCTGCCAAGATGCCGATGATCGCGACCACGATCATGAGCTCGATGAGCGTGAAGCCCTTGATGGCCGCGGTTCGCAGAGAGCGCTTCATGGTTTCCTCCGGTTGGGACGACATGCACCGCGTCGCCAGCGATGCTGAACGGACAACGCCCGCGACCCCATCGTGGGACCTCGGGCGGGTCTGAGCCTGCGGACTACTCGATGTCGTTGACGGAGTAGAGGCCGGCGCCGCCCGTCACGTTGTTCTCGACGGTGACGGAGCCGGTGCGGGTGAACAGCGAGGTGGTGCCATCGCAGTCGAGATCGCCGCGCGCTTCAGCCGAGAAGGTCGAGGTGCCTTCGGTGCCGCCCGAGAGGTACTCGTAGCTGTAGTAGAACGGGTCGTCGACGGAGAAGTTGAGGGCGGTCCAGGTGGCCGTGCGCCACACCGCAGCGACGGTGGCGGGATTGCACTTACCACCGGTCGCGGCGCAACAGGCGTTGACTGCGGCCGGGCTCCACGTCTGCGTGTCGGGGAACTGGCGCGCCAGGAGAGTGCCCGACGAGGTCGCGTGCTCGCCTTCGAAGTACGAGACCGACGAATCGAAGAGCTTGCGGACGTTCATCGTCGCTTCGACCGTCTTCGAACGGCGGATGTACTTCATGAAGGCCGGGATCGCGACCGCGGCCAAGATACCGATGATGGCGACTACGATCATGAGCTCGATCAGGGTGAAGCCCTTCATGCCCGCACTGCGCAGCTTTCTCAACATCGGATCCTCCTCGTGCCTCGCGTCTTGCGCGGGCGGGTTGTGGGGACTAATTCCCCTCGAAATCCACGAACACCGTGTTCGTGTTCATACCTGTGACGTACATCGTGTTGACGGCGGGTTGACCGTCGGTGTTGCAAGTGCCGACCAAGTACCACCACACCGTCGCGGGTGCGACATTGTTGAACCACTGCTTGCCGCGCACACCAGCCGGAGCGAAGCCGGCCACACCGGCCTGGCCAGCGACCGCGACGTAGCCGCAGTACAGCGCGTTCTTCCCAGGCGAGATGCCGAGCTGGGTCCAACCAGCGGGTGCGCCGGTCGCGATGCTCTTCGACCGCGGCTCACCAACGGCCACCAGCGCCGGGAAGAACGTGGCCTCGTTTGCCGTTGTCCCGCACGTCGCGGCGGTGTTGCAGTAGGTGGAGAACTCGGTGCGGTACGCCTCTTCTTTGGAGCGAAACTCGGCGAACACTGCATAGACTTCGGACGCACGAGCCTTCGCGGTGTATTTGCGATACGCAGTGCCGGCGATCATCGCGAGCACGCCGATGATCGTGACGACGATCATGAGCTCGATGAGTGTGAAGCCCTTCTGTCGCATCCCAACGAAGACCATTTGCACCCCTCGTGCCCATCTGGTCGGAGCAGCCCAGATGCCAGATAGCACAGCAGCGTAGAGAACTTGTGCGACGGCCGCCAATTCCTGCCGCTGTGACCGCGCCGTAATTCGACACTCTCGGGCCTAAATTTGTCACGTGAAGTGACGATTCTCGGCTTTGGGCACTTCGCCGAGATCGCGAGTGCCACGCGTGGGATTACCGCTTACGTGCGGTCGTCGGGCACCGGGTCTGCGCCCTCATCCGACATGGGCTCCTCGGCACCGGCCAGGCCGAGCTTCTGCAGGCGGTAGCGCAGGGAGCGGAACGAGATGCCGAGCAGCTGTGCAGCCTTCTTGCGTGAAGGCGTTCGCTTGAGAGCGCGCTCGAGGAACCCGCGTTCGTAGTCTGCGAGCAATCTATCGAGGTCGATACCGTCATCGGGTAGCTCGTCCGGGGCTTCGGGCGCGACGGCACGCTTGCCCTGCAGCTCACCGAGAGCGACTCGCGTGATGCGATCACCCACCTCCAGCGTGACGGCGCGCTCGATGAGGTTCTCGAGCTCGCGCACGTTTCCCGGAAAGTGGTAGTCGCACAGCGTGGTGAGCGCGTCGGCGGCGATGCCCAGGACCGGACGACCAATCGCCGCGGCATGCTTCTTCACGAAGTGCTCGGCGAGGAGTGGAATGTCCTCGCGGCGCGCGCGCAAGGGCGGAAGCGACACCTCGATCACGTTGAGGCGATAAAACAAGTCCTGGCGAAAGGCACCCCGCGCCACTTCCGCCTCTAGATCGCGGTTGGATGCGGCGACGACGCGCACATCCACCTCGCCTTCGTGCGTGGCGCCCACCTTCTTCACGCGGCGCTCTTGCAGCACACGGAGCAGGCGAACTTGCATCGCGGTCGAGACTTCGCCGATCTCGTCGAGGAACAGCGTGCCGCCGTTGGCTGCTGCGAAGAGCCCTTCCTTCTCGGCGTGTGCACCGGTGAATGCTCCCCGCACGTGACCGAACAGCTCCGACTCGAGCAATGTGTCCGGGATGGCGCCGCAGTTCACGCCGATGAACGGACCTTTTTGCCGAGGCGAGAGATGATGCAGCGCACGCGCGACGAGCTCTTTGCCCGTGCCCGACTCGCCGGAGATGAGCACCGACGTCTTCGCGGGCGCGACCTTCTTGATGAGCTCGAAGATGCGCTCCATCGCGGTCGACTTGCCGACCATGCGATCGAGACGGAAGCGACCACGAAGCTCTTCGCGCAGCTCGCTGTTGTGCCGGATGAGCGTGCGGCGCTCGAGCGCGCGCTCGACGACGAGCTGCACCTCGTCCACCTTGAACGGCTTTTGTAGATAGTCGTAGGCGCCTTGCTTCATCGCCGCGATCGCCGTCTCTGGTGTGGCGAACGCGGTCACCACGAGCACCTGCGTCTCGGGGCGGTGCTCCTTGACCTGGCGCAACACGTCGAGCCCCGAGCCGGTCGGCATCATGAGGTCCGTCATGACGAGGTCGAAGTCGCGCGCGACGAAGAGCTTCTGCGCCTCGGGCGGACCCCCGGCCACTTCGACCTCGTGGCCCGCGCGCACGAGCGCGATGCGCAGGAATTCGCGCATCGAGCGTTCATCGTCGACGACGAGGATGCTGGCCATCGCCTTACGCTCGGCGCCGCAAGACGACGATCAAGAAGCCACCGAGGCCACTCAAGATCGGTGCGTCGGCCGC